>NZ_RZQT01000019.1:0-72770 GCF_003998485.1 Mesorhizobium sp. M7A.F.Ca.CA.001.04.2.1 | reverse complement strand
GAAATACACCAACTGGCTGGCCGGCACCCGCCATTGGCTGGCCGGCTCGAGGGTCACCTATGCCGATCTCGCGGCCGCGGCGACGCTGTCGGTGCTCGATTATCTCGGCGAGATAGACTGGCGCGAGCACAGCGCTGCTCGCGAATGGTACACGCGGGTCAAGTCGCGGCCTTCCTTCCGGCCGCTTTTGACCGACCGGGTGCGCGGCCTGTCACCGGTGTCGCATTATGCGGACCTCGACTTCTGACGCCGCAAAACTGCGCGCGCTGATCGACGCTGAGGCGCAGCGCGCCGGCTTCGATGCCGTCGCCGTCACCTCCCCCGATGCGATCCCGCTGGCGCCGGCGCGCCTGGCCGAATTCGTCGCCGATGGCTTTCACGGCTCAATGGACTGGATCGCCGAGACGCTGCAACGCCGCAGTGAACCAACGGCCCTCTGGCCGCAGGTACGCTCGATCGTCGTGCTGGCGATGAACTACGGCCCCGACCATGATCTTCGCGAAGTGCTGGCCAAGCGCGACCGCGGCGCGATCTCGGTCTATGCGCAAAACCGCGACTATCACGATGTGATGAAAGGCCGGCTGAAGGAGATCGCCGGCAAGCTCGTTGCCCGCGCCGGCGGTGACGTGAAGGTGTTCGTCGACACCGCACCTGTCATGGAAAAGCCGCTGGCCGAAGCCGCCGGGCTTGGCTGGCAAGGCAAACACACCAATCTGGTCAGCCGCGAGCACGGCTCCTGGCTGTTCCTCGGCACCATCTTCACCACCGCTGAACTGGTGCCCGACCGCGCCGAAATCGACCATTGCGGCTCCTGCCGCGCCTGCCTCGACGCATGCCCGACCGATGCTTTTCCGGCGCCCTACCGGCTCGATGCGCGGCGCTGCATTTCCTATCTCACCATCGAGAACAAGGGGCCGATTCCGCACGAATTCCGCGAAAAGATCGGCAACCGCATCTATGGCTGCGATGACTGTTTAGCCGCCTGCCCGTGGAACAAATTCGCCCGGGCGGCTTCGGAAGCAAAACTCGCCGCGCGCGATGATCTGCGCGAACCACCGCTCCCCGACCTTTTGGGTCTCGATGACGCGGCCTTCCGCGCTTTCTTCTCCGGTTCGCCGATAAAACGCATCGGCCGCGATCGGTTCATCCGCAACGTGCTGATCGCCGCCGGCAATTCCGGCGAAGCGTCGCTGTCCGGCGCGGTGCTTGCGCTGCTCGGCGATCCGTCCCCGCTGGTGCGGGGCGCGGCAATATGGGCGCTGGCGCGGCTGGTGCCCAACGCCGAATATTCAGAAAGGGCAGCCATCGGCCTGAAAACCGAGAGCGACGAAGCCGTGCGCGACGAATGGCGTCTGGCGCGGCCAACCAGGGCGAATGCATGAGCGAAAAGCAGATATTCATCTTCGGCGCCGGCTATTCGGGCAGGGCTTTTGCTCGGGCCAACAAAGGCGCCGCGACGATCTTCGGCACGACACGCTCGCCGGAAAAATTCGAGACGCTACGGCAGGCCGGCATCGCCCCGCTGTTGTTCGACGGTGCGCTGACGGATGAGATTGGCGATGCATTGCGGAAAACAACGCATCTGCTGATTTCGGTCGCCCCGGAGGAGGCCGGCGATCCCGTGCTGGGTGCCGCGCGAGAGGCAATCGCTCAAATGCCTTTGCTGGAATGGATCGGCTATCTCTCTACGGTCGGGGTTTACGGCAATTATGACGGCGCATGGGTCGATGAAACGGCTGAATGCCGGCCGGTGTCGAAGCGTTCGATGATGCGGGTGGCGGCAGAGCAGGACTGGCTGGAGCTGGGCCGCGAGATTCGCCGGCCGGTGGCGATCCTGCGACTCTCCGGCATTTACGGGCCGGGCCGCAATGCCCTGCTCAATCTGGAAAACGGCAGCGCAAGGCGGCTGGTCAAGCCGGACCAAGTGTTCAACCGCATCCATTGCGACGACATTGCAGGCTCCCTGTGGCAGCTCATCCAAGGCAATAAAGGCGGCATCTTCAACGTCACCGACGATCTGCCGGCGCCGCCGCAGGATGTCGTCGCCTATGCCGCTTCGCTGATGGGTATAGAGCCGCCGCCCGAGATTCCTTTCGACGCCGCCCAACTTTCGCCCATGGCGCGGTCCTTCTATGGCGAGAACAAGCGCGTCGGCAACGCGGCGATCAAGGCGGCGGGCTATTCCCTGCGCTTTCCAGACTACCGCGCCGCCTTCGACCATATGTGGGCGAGCGACGACTGGCGCGACGGCGAGGCGCGCAGCCCGATGAAGCGCTAAAAGCAATTCCAGGAAAAGTGTGACACGGTTCTCCGTCCGGGATTGCGTCAAAACAGAGACAGAGCGGTTCACCGTTTCGGTGAACCGCTCTGTCGATCGAAGCGTTCCGCGTTGCATGCTATGATTCGGCCTGGTGGGGATCCGGTTTCATGAAAACACCGATACAGCCATCTCTCGGCAAAAAATTCAGGCTGGCGGCCGCTCTCGGCCTGTTCGTCCTTGCCGGTCTAGCCGTACGGCCGGCCGCGGCCGAGGAACGGGCAAAAGACCTGTTCGGCGCCAAGAAACTGCCAGCCGCGAGCGCGGCGCAATCGATCGGCTTCTATTCCAAGGGCTGTTTTGCCGGCGGCGTCGCCATTCCCATGGACGGTCCGACCTGGGAGGTGATGCGGCCGTCCCGCAACCGTCGCTGGGGCCATCCGGCTATGATCGCAGTGATCGAGAAATTGTCGCGCGACGCGGCAGCCGACGGTTGGCCGGGCCTGCTGATCGGCGACATTTCGCAGCCGCGCGGCGGCCCGATGATGACCGGGCATGCCTCGCACCAGATCGGGCTCGACGCCGACATCTGGCTGACGCCGATGCCCAGCCGCCCGCTGTCGATGGCGCAGCGCGAATCGATGAGCGCCACCTTGATGGTCGATGAGAAGACCCATCTGGTGAAGGACGCGCTGTGGACGCCGGCACACACAAGGCTTCTGAAGCGGGCGGCGAGCTACAGCCAGGTCGAGCGCATCCTGGTCAATCCGGGCATCAAGAAGAAGCTCTGCGACACCGTCAGGGGCGACCGCGGCTGGCTGCGCAAGATCCGCCCGTTTTGGGGCCACGACTATCATTTTCACATGCGCATCGGCTGTCAGCCGGGATCCCCCGGCTGCAAGGCGCAGGAAGCGACGCCGGACGATGACGGTTGCGGCAAGCCATTGGCCTGGTGGTTCACGCAGGAGCCGTGGCGGCCCAACAAGAACCCGGATGCGCCCAAGGCACGCGACCTGATGACGATGGCGAACCTGCCGAGCGAATGCCGCGCCGTGCTCGACGCGCCGGGGCCGGTTTCCGCCGAGGCGGCGACCTATCACGGCGGCGGCGTGCCGGTCGCGGCTGCCGCACCCGAACCCGAAGCGCCGTCATTGCCCGCCACGCCGGCCGCCGCCGGCTTGCCAAGCACGGTGAACGCCTTCACGGCGACCCCCGAGATCGGCGTGCCGCTGCCGCGGCCGCGGCCGCCAGGAAACTGACGGTCACGGCTCATAGACGGGCTCAACCGGTTCAGGACCTCATTTTTGCGAAACCGTGGCGGTTTGGCCGCACAGCCGGCCTCAGCGCGCCACCGGGGTCGAAAACCGTTTCCCTTTTCAAACCCATGCGCTAGTCAACGGAAGAACGGCTAGATGCCGTCGGTGGCGCCGGAGACGGACGAGAGCATGCCAGGCACAGGCGACGACGATACTTTGTTGCGGTTTCCGATCCTTATCGGCGACATCGGCGGCACCAATGCGCGCTTTTCGGTCGTGCTCGACGCCAATTCCGAGGCAGGCGAGCCGACCATCGTCCAGACGGCGAACTACAACACCATCGACGAGGCGATCCAGGCGGCCGTGCTCGATCGCTCGTCGGTGCGTCCCAATTCGGCGGTGCTGGCGGTGGCCGGTCCGGTCGACGGCGACGAGATCGAACTGACCAACTGCCCCTGGATCGTCAAGCCGAGAAAAATGTTCGCCAGCCTCGGCCTGAGCGACATCGTCGTGCTCAACGATTTCGAGGCGCAGGCGCTGGCCGTCGTCGCGCTCGGCGAGGAGCACATGGAAAAGATCGGCGGCGGCACGCCGGAGCCCAATGCCGGCCGCGTCGTGCTCGGCCCCGGAACCGGGCTCGGCGTCGCCGGGCTGGTCCATGCGCTGCACCACTGGATACCGGTGCCCGGCGAGGGCGGCCATATGGACATCGGTCCGCGCTCGGCCCGCGATTTCGAGGTTTTTCCGCATATCGAGAAGCTGGAGGGCCGCATTTCGGGCGAGCAGATCCTGTGCGGACGCGGTCTGGTCAATGTCTATCGGGCGGTTGCCAAGGCGGACGGCAAGCCGTCGCCCTTCACCACGCCGGCCGAGATCACTGCCGCGGCACTTGCGAAAACCGATCCTGTTGCCGAGGAAGCGCTGGAGACCTTCGTCACCTGCCTTGGGCGCACGGCAGGCGACCTTGCTCTGGTGTTCATGAGCCGCGGCGGCGTGTTTCTCACCGGTGGCATCGCGCAGAAGATCGTGCCGGCGCTGAAAGCCGGCAATTTCCGTGCCGCTTTCGAGGACAAGGCGCCGCACAGCGCGATGATGCGCACCATGCCGGTGTATGTCATTACCCATCCGCTGGCCGCACTTCTGGGCCTTGCCGCCTATGCCAGGAACCCCTCGCTGTTCGGTGTCCAGACTTCGGGCCGGCGCTGGCGCGACGAAGTTAGTCACCCCGAGGCATAGGCAAGCTGGCTGCTTGGCGTTAAGAGGGGTGCCAAATTGCCCGGCCGCGGGAAGCGGAAATCTACGAAGCGCTCCAATTTGACATTTCAGCCCCCCAATTTGTCGAAACCCCGTGCGGGAGAGATCGTGGCGGTCATCCGCCGTATCCTCCAGGAAAATGGCCGCGACTATCGGGGCGCGTATGTTTTCACCATCCTCTGCCTGCTGACCGTGTCGGCGACGACGGCGCTTGCCGCCTGGATCATGAGCCCGGTCGTCAACCAGATCTTCTACGAACGACGCGGCGACCTGATCCCATGGATCTGCGCCGCACTGCTCGGTGCCTTCATCCTGCGCGGCCTTGCCGGCTACGGCCAGGCGGTGACGATGGCCAGGATCGGCAACAATCTGGTGGCGCGCTATCAGCAGCGCATCTTCAACCATCTGATGAAGCTTGGCGTCTCCTTCTTCAACGACACAAGGTCCGGGCGGCTGGCCGCGCAGGTCAACGAGAACGTCAACGGCATTCGCGACCTGTTGTCGATGACGGTGACCTCGACCGCGCGTGATGCCGTCTCGCTGGTCGGCCTGGTCGGCGTGATGATCTATCAGGATCCGATACTCTCCTTGAGTTCGCTGCTGATCGGGCCGCCGCTGATCTGGACCGTCACCTATCTAATGCGCCGGGTGCGCCGCATCACGCGCGAATCGGTGCAGATCAACTCTCGGCTGATCGGCGCCATGCAGGAAGCCACGCAAGGCATCGCCATCGTCAAGGCCTTCACCATGGAGGACGAGCTGTCGCGCCGGATCAGCCAGCTCGCCGAGGATGCCGAGCAGCGGTCGAACAAGATCGCTCGCGTCTCCGAGCGGCTGACGCCGGTTTCCGAACTGCTGGCCGGCATCGCCTTCGCCAGCGTCATCGCCTATTCCGGCTACCGGGCCACCGTTCTCGGCCAGCCGCCGGGCGCGGTGTTTTCCTTCATCACCGCGCTGACGCTCGCCTATGATCCGGCCCGCCGTCTGGCGCGCATGCAGGTCGGCATGGAACGCGCGCTTGTGAATGCGCGCATGATCTACGAGCTTCTCGACATCGAGCCGCAGCAGAGCGACGCCCAAGGCGCCGCCGAGGCGAAATTCACCTCCGGCGAAGTGCGTTTCAACAACGTCTCCTTCCGCTATGTCGAGGAGGCTCCGGTGCTGCAGGATCTGAGTTTCGTCGCCGCGGCCGGCAAGGTGACGGCAATCGTCGGCGCTTCGGGCGCCGGCAAGACGACATTGGTGGCGCTGCTGCAGCGCTTCTACGATGTCGAGGCTGGGTCGATCGAGATCGACGGCCAGGACATCTCGAAGGTCACCAAACAGTCGCTGCGCGGTTCCATCGCCTATGTCTCGCAGCAGCCCTATCTGTTCGAAGGCACTATCCGCGACAATATCCGCTACGGCCGGCTGAGCGCCACCGATGCCGAGATCGAACAGGCCGCGGGCCAAGCCGCGGCCGACGACTTCATTCGCCAGCAGCCGCAGGGCTACGACACGCCAGTCGGCGAGAATGGCGTGACGCTGTCCGGCGGCCAGCGCCAGCGCGTCTCGATCGCGCGGGCCATCGTGCGGCAGGCACCGATCCTTTTGCTCGACGAAGCGACATCGGCGCTCGACAACGAGGCCGAGGCTCGCGTCCAGCAGGCGCTGACAAAGGTCATGGAAGGCCGCACCACCATCGTCATCGCGCACCGGCTGTCAACGGTGGTCAATGCCGACCACATCATCGTCATGGAACAGGGACGGCTGGTCGAGGAAGGCACGCACGCCTCGCTGATGGCCGATCCGCACAGCGTCTATGCCCGCTTCCACCGCATCCAGGGCGTCAAGGGTCTGGGGCTTGTCGACGACAGCGCGCCGATCCGGACTTCGGCGCAACGCCTGTCACAAGGCATCGACACGCAGAGCATCGCCGGGAGCACGACATGAGCGCCACGCCCGCAACCGACGGACCGGCAAATGATATGGGCCTGGTGGTGGTAGGCGCCGCCGGCCGCATGGGCCAGACGCTGATCCGCGCCATCCACTCTATATCAGGCGCGCGGGTCATCGGCGCGGTCGAGCGGGCGGATTCGCCGCATCTGGGCAAGGATGCCGGCGAGCTGGCCGGCATCGGCATCATCAACGTGCCGATCAGCGACGATCCGCTGCCGGTGTTCGCCAAGGCCGACGGTGTGCTCGATTTCACCACGCCTGCTTCGACGGTCGAATTCGCCGGCTACGCGGCGCAGGCGCGCATCGTCCATGTCATCGGCACTACCGGCTGTTCGGCCGATGACAATGCCAGGATCGCTGCGGCGGCGCGCCATGCGACGATCGTCAAGTCGGGCAATATGAGCCTCGGCGTCAATCTGCTGGCGGTGCTGGTCGAGCAGGCGGCGCGCGCGCTCGATGCCGACGATTTCGACATCGAGATCCTCGAAATGCACCACAAGCACAAGGTCGACGCGCCTTCGGGCACGGCGCTGCTGCTGGGTGAAGCCGCCGCCGCCGGGCGTGGTATCGAGCTCTCAGGCAACGACGTGCGCGTCCGCGACGGCCACACCGGGGTGCGCAAGACGGGCTCGATCGGCTTTGCCACGTTGCGCGGCGGCTCTGTCGTCGGCGACCACAGCGTGATGCTGGCCGGAACCGGCGAGCGCATCACCCTGTCGCACCACGCCGAGGACCGCGCCATCTTCGCCCGCGGCGCCGTCAAGGCGGCGCTTTGGGCGCGCGGCAAAAAGCCGGGACTGTATTCGATGCGGGACGTGCTCGGCCTCAGCTGAGCCGGCCTGATCCATAAACCTGAAGGAGCAAACATGTCGCGAACCCTCGTGCTCGTGCGCCACGGCCAGAGCGAATGGAATTTGAAGAACCTGTTCACCGGCTGGCGCGACGTCGACCTGACCGAACAGGGCCACGCCGAGGCCAAGGCCGCCGGGCAAAAGCTCAAGGCGCGTGGCCTGAAATTCGACATCGCCTTCACCTCGGCGCTGATCCGGGCGCAAAAGACCTGCCAGCACATCCTCGACGCGGTCGGCCAGGGCGACCTGAAGACCATCCGCGACCAGGCGCTCAACGAGCGCGACTATGGCGACCTCTCCGGCCTCAACAAGGACGACGCCCGCAAGAAATGGGGCGAGGAGCAGGTGCATGTCTGGCGCCGCTCCTACGACGTGCCGCCGCCTGCCGGCGAAAGCCTGAAGGACACCGGCGCCCGCGTCTGGCCCTATTACCTGCACGATTTGCAGCCGCATGTGCTGCGCGGCGGCACGGTGCTGGTCGCCGCGCACGGCAACTCCCTGCGCGCGCTGATCATGGCGCTCGACGGCAAGTCGGGCGAGGAGATCGTCAAGCTGGAACTCGGCACCGGCGTGCCGGTCATCTACCAGCTCAACGCCGATTCCACCGTCGCTTCCAAGGAAGTGCTGGACGACTGAGCCGGCGAACGGAGCAACCGCGAAAAAAGCGCGTTGACACACATCGCTTGCCCGCTTACATGAGCCCGCACCAGCCCAGATGGCGGAATTGGTAGACGCGCACGGTTCAGGTCCGTGTTCCGCAAGGAGTGGAGGTTCGAGTCCTCTTCTGGGCACCAAATTCCCGTTTCGAACCACTTGACGGTTCAGAAACTTAGAGAAAAAAGCCCGGTTCGTCCGGGCTTTTTCTTTTCAGCCAACCTCCCCTTCCGGCCAGTCCCCTCACAAACCGCTTCAAACTCCGCGGCCGCTTCGCTACGCTCAAAACCATGGCTCAATCCACCAACCCGATCTTCGGTGCCCGCCGCGACCAGGCGTTCCCCACGCTGGCCGAGGTGGACATCGACCGCATGCGCCGGTTCGGCGAGGCCAGCGCCTATGCAGCCGGCGAGCACATCATCGAAGCCGGCGATGTGGCGCCCGGCCTGATCGTCGTGCTGTCGGGTAGCGTGGACATCACCCAGGACGGCGGGCTCGGCCGGCGCGAGACGATCGTCACGCACGGCCCGGGCAGCTTTGTCGGTGAGCTGGCGCAGCTTTCGGCCCGTCCCTCGCTGGTGAATGCGCAGGCCGCCGAGCCGGTGGAGGCGTTCGTCATCGCCTCGCAACGGCTGCGCGACCTGATGGTGCAGGAGGCCAATCTCGGCGAGCGCATCATGCGGGCGCTGATCCTGCGCCGCGTCGGGCTCTTGGAGAGCGCCACCAGCGGGCCGATCATCATCGGACCCCAGGACAATGCCGACGTGTTGCGGCTGCAGGGTTTTCTGGCGCGCAGCGGCCAGCCGCACCGCGTGCTCGATTCCGACAGCGATCCCTGCGCCAAAACCCTGGTAGAACGCTTCGAGGTCGATCCGCACCACCTGCCGATTGTGCTCTGTCCAAACGGCAGGCTGCTGATGAACCCCGGCGAAAAGGACCTCGCCCGCTGCGTCGGCCTGTTGCGCCCGATCGATGCCGATACGGTGTATGACGTGGCCATCGTCGGCGCCGGCCCGGCAGGGCTGGCGGCGGCGGTCTATGCGGCATCCGAAGGGCTGTCGACGATCGTGCTCGATTGCCGTGCCTTCGGCGGACAGGCCGGCGCCTCCTCGCGCATCGAGAACTATCTCGGTTTCCCGACCGGCATCACCGGCATGGCGCTGATGGCGCGCGCCTACAACCAGGCGCAGAAATTCGGTGTTGAAACGGTCATCCCGGACGAGGCGAAGCTTTTGAGCGCGGCCACCACACGTCAGGCGCCCGCTATCTGCTCGATGTCGGTGACGGCGAGACCGTGCGCACGCGCAGCGTGGTGATCGCCAGCGGCGCGCGTTATCGTCGCCTCGACATCGCCGATCTGGCGCGGTTCGAGGGGACGTCCGTGCACTATTGGGCGTCGCCCATCGAAGGCCGGCTTTGCGCGGGCCAGGAAGTGGCGCTGGTCGGCGCCGGCAATTCGGCCGGGCAAGCGGCTGTCTACTTGGCCAGTCATGCGCGGAAGGTGGCGCTGCTGGCGCGCGGCGGCAGCCTCGAGGCCAGCATGTCGCGTTATCTGGTAGAGCGCATCCGGGCGCAGCCGAACATCGAGGTGCTGACCGGGACCGAAATCGAGGCACTGGACGGCGAAGACGGCAATCTTGCCACCGTGCGCTGGCGCAACCGCGCCAGCGGCGCGGGAACAACGCGCCCGATCCGCCATCTCTTCCTCTTCATCGGCGCCGATCCGAACACCGATTGGCTGGCCAACTGCGATGTCGCGCTGGACGCCAGGGGTTTCGTGCGCACCGGATCGGACATAGGATCGGCGCAGATGGAGACGAGCCGCAGCGGCGTGTTCGCAATCGGCGATGTCCGTGCGGGCTCGGTCAAACGGGTCGCCGCGGCTGTCGGCGAAGGCGCCCAGGTGGTCGCGGCTCTGCATGCCTACCTCGCGCGCGGCAACGCCGACACATTTCAAATGGCCGGGAGACCATGATGGATGAATGCAGACATACGCGCGACATCAGGAAGGTCACGCCGAGCGCGCTCGGCTGCGAGGAATGCCTGAAGAGCGGGTCGCAATGGGTGCATCTGCGGCTGTGCCGTACCTGCGGCCATGTCGGCTGCTGCGACGACTCGCCCAACCGCCACGCCACCAAGCATTTCCACGCCACCAAGCATCCGATCATCGAGGGCTACGATCCGCCCGAAGGCTGGGCATGGTGCTATGTCGACGAGGTGTTTGTCGACCTCGGCGACGATGTGACCCCGCAGAACAGTCCGATCCCGCGCTTTGTTTGAGCGCCCTGGAGACGCCGAAGAAGAGCCCGGTTCGCCCGGGCTTTTCTTTGTCCAGCATTACGCGCTCGATGCCCGACTGTCCGCAAACTGACAGCTTACCCGTTCCAGTGTCCTGCCAGCTCACGATCATCCGAGCCCGACAAAGCTTTGACATGATCGCGGCTAGTTTAGAAACATTCAAAACTGGAAGGCTCGCATGCACCCCACCTATACAAGCGCACAAAAAGCCATTCACTGGGCGGTGTTTCTGCTGGTCATCGGCCTTTATGGCTTGACCTATGTGGAAGAACTTTTTCCGCGCGGCGATCCCGGCCGCGCGCTCGTCTGGTGGTTCCATATTTCGTTCGGGCTGCTGTTGGTTGCGCTGGTCGTCATCCGCGTCGGCCTGCGCCTGATACTGGGAACGCCAGGGCTGCAGACGGAAATGTCGGAGCTTGAACGATGGGCGGCCAAGATCGCGCATCTGCTGCTCTATGCGCTGCTGGTGACCATTCCGGCTCTCGGCATCCTGCTGACTTGGTATAGGGGCGACGCCTTGAGCTTCTTCGGCCTCTTCACCATCCCGGCCCCGGTATCGCCCGACCGCGACACGGCCCGGTTCATCAGGGAACTGCACAGCCTGTGCGCCAATTCGATCCTCATCCTCGCCGGAGTGCACGCGGCCGCGGCGCTATGGCATCATTTCATCCGCAAGGACGACGTGCTCAAGCGAATGCTGCCGGAAAGCACGCTCTCCTGGAGCAAGTCCGGGAAAGTGTGAAGTGGTTTCCCAGGAAAAGCGCATAGCGCCTTCCCTCGTTGATCGGGAGGGCCTTTCCTTCGACCTTCTTTTTCTTCAGAAGGCGCTCTCCCCGAGAGGGCTAACGCCGACCGATAGCGCCTACCGCACGGAGCCGGTGACGGTCGGGTCGATCATGCTGGGAACCGACTTGCGTTCGTTTCCGGCAAGCGCCGCTATGATCAGCAGGCTGGCAACCACCGGGACAAACAGGATGGCAACGCGAGCCTGCACGTAAAATATGGCGCGCCATTCATTGCGCTTGTCGGGGCTGTTGCTCATCATACTCACTTTGTCGGCCCCCCGGGCCGTGACATAGAAGCTAACGGTTAAACAACTCCTTCCGACTTCGTTAACCCGGCGGATTTGAGGCGAAATTCCCACGCGATCCCCAAGATGGCGATCCAGGCTTCAGTTGAGCCCGATGCGGCTGGCGCCCTGCCGGAACAGCGCTACGGCATCCGGTTCGAAGCGGAAGGTGCCGATGAAATCGTCGGCGCAATAGTCCGGCCTTGTCTTGCGGATGGCGGCGGCGAAGCCGCGCGCCTCGTCGAGCCGTCCGGCCAGCGCCAGGCAGTGCGCGGCGATCGCCAGTATGATGGCGTGGGCGTTGGGCCGCGCCGCCGCCTTCAGCGCCCATTCGGCCGCCTCCTCAAACTGGCCGAGCCGGACATGCGCCATGGCGCGTGCGCCCAGCATGCCGAACAGCAGCGGGTCGAACGGGCTGAGATGGCGCGAATGATCGGAAGAGCCTATCGCCGCTCGCGGGTCGCCCGACTGCGAATGCACGAAGGACAAAGCGTAGTGGCCGAGCGCGAAGTTGGGGCTGAGATCGACCGCCCGCTCGAGTTCGAGCAGCGAGCCGTCCTGCTCGCTGCGCAGCCACAGCGCCCGGCCCATCGCCCAATGGGCGGCCGGATTGTGGTCGTCGACCAGCAGGCTGTGGCCGGCGCTCTCGAAGGCCAGCGCGCTTTCGCGGTCGCGATCGCCCCAGCGCTGGAAGGCGTTCTGCCAGTGGGTGAAGGACAGGCCGGCATAGGCACGGGCGAAGGTCGGGTCGAGCTGCAAGGCCTGGGCAAAGAAATGCCGCGCCTGCTCGTTTTCGGCCTGGGTGAAGCGGTACATGTGCCAGAGGCCGCGATGGTACGCCTCCCAGGCGTTGAGCGAGCTGGGCGCCTTCAGCATGGCGCGGTTGCGCTCGACCGTTTCGATCTCGGCCGAGATCGAGGAGACGATGCTGTTGCCGATGTCGTCGAGCACGGAAAAGATGTCATCGGGCCTGCGCTCGAAGGTCTCGGCCCAGACGATCCTGGCGCTGCGCACCTCGATCAGCTCGACGCTGACGATGAGGCGGCCGGACGGGCTGCGCACCGTGCCGGTGGCGACATAGTCGACATTCAGCCGGCGGCCGGCATCCTCGGGCGCGATGTTCTGCTCTGCCAGCGCAAACACCGATCCACGCGCGATGACGAAGAAATCCCTGAGCTTGGCCAGGCGGGTGATGATGTCGTGGGTGAAACCGTCGGCCAATCCGCCGCGCGTGCCGCCGCTCTCCTCGACAAACGGCATCACCGCCAGCGAAGCGTGGCTGGGCTCGACCGGGCCGGGTGCGGTGGGCATGGTGGCCACCAGTGGCGATAGCGTGGACAGGCAGGCCGTTCGAAGCGAGGTGCCCGACTGTCGGTCACGGATCGCCCGCCAGGCCGCGCGAAGCGGTGCGAAATCGAGCTCCTCCGACCGAAACAATCGTTCCGCCGCGGCCAGATGCTCTTCGGCCGCGCCGACCTCGCCGCGCCCGGCCAGATTGGACAGCAACGCCAGATGTCCGCACGTGTCGAACGGCGCCAGTTCCACCCATGTGTCGAGATGGGCGATCGCCTCGTCACTATAAGCCGGCAGGCTCGCGACAAGGCGTTCCAGCACGGCGGCATGGCAAGCGCTGAAGCGGCGGCGCTGCGCGATCAGCCAGCTGTTGAAATGCGGGCTGCGCTCGAGCTCCAGCCCGTCGAGGAAATCGCCGGCAAACAGTCCGGCCAGCACGCGCAAGCGCTCGACGTCAAGCGTGCCGATCCCTTGCGCGGCGGCGCGGCTGACCTCCAGCACATCGACCAGGCAATCGTCGAGATCGAGTGCGACCGTATCGCCTTGGGTGGAGACCCGGCGCCGGGCCGGCATGTCAAGCGCGCCGCGCAGCTTGCTCAGGCACCAGCGCAGTTCGCCCCTTGGGTCGTTCGGCACATCCCACAACAACTCGCACAGGCGACTGCGGCTGACCGGATGCGGCGCCAGCGCCAGATAGGCGAGCAGCGCGCGCAGCTTGCGTGACGTGGGCAGGGCAACCGGAGCGCCGTCGCGGGAGATCATCAGCGGTCCGAGCAGGCGCACGGAAAGGACCGGCATGTCGCCGTCCGGCCTCGATCGAGTGGATTCCACGTGCGTTTCCACGCCTGCTCCCACGCTGGCCTGTCGGCCTCTCCTGTATCACCAAACACGACACGGCGCATCCGGCAGCGGATATCAGCGCCGGATACGGGCATTGCCGCTGTGCGGCATGTCAGTCCTAGCGCGGCAAGGTCACCAAACCTCGCCGCCCAACCCGCCGGTTTGTAACCGGCCCGTGAAGACAAAACGCGATGACAATCAAGGAGACCAAGATGTTGCAGCAGCAGAAGATCAGAACCACGGCCGGGCGCGGCCGCCTGTTCGACAGCATTCTCGACACCGTCGGCGACACGCCGGTGGTTCGCATCAACAATCTCGGACCGTCCCACGCGACGATCTACGTCAAGGCCGAGTATTTCAATCCCGGCGCCTCGGTGAAGGACCGGCTGGCGCTCAACATCATCGAGGAGGGCGAGCGCAGCGGGGCGCTGAAGCCGGGCCAGACGGTGGTCGAGGCGACCAGCGGCAACACCGGCATTGGCCTCGCCATGGTCTGCGCGCAAAAGGGCTATCCGCTGGTCGTCACGATGGCCGACAGTTTTTCGGTCGAGCGCCGCAAACTGATGCGCATGCTGGGCGCCAAGGTGGTGCTGACGCCGCGCGCAGAAAAAGGTTTCGGCATGTACAAGAAGGCGGTGGAACTGGCCGAGGCCAATGGCTGGTTCCTTGCCCGCCAGTTCGAGACGGCCGCCAACGCCGCCATCCACGAGGCAACGACGGCGCGCGAGATCGTCAATGATTTCGCCGGCTCGCGGCTTGATTGCTTCGTCACCGGCTATGGCACCGGCGGCACGGTGGTGGGCGTGGCGCGCGTGCTGCGCCGCGAGCGGCCGGAAACCCGCATCGTGCTGTCCGAGCCGGCCAACGCGCAGCTCATCGGCAGCGGCAAGGTCCAGCAGCGCGGCGCCGATGGTGCTCCCGCCGCCAGCCATCCAGCCTTCGAGCCGCACCCGATCCAGGGCTGGACGCCGGATTTCATACCCAACGTGCTGCAGGAGGCGATCGACACCAGCCTCTATGACGAGGTGATGCCGATCGCCGGGCCCGAGGGCATCAAATGGGCGAGGGAATTGGCGCGCAAAGAGGGCATCTTCACCGGCGTTTCCGGCGGCGCGACCTTCGCCGTGGCGCGGCAGGTCGCGGAGAAGGCGCCGGCTGGCGCGGTGATCCTGTGCATGCTGCCCGACACCGGCGAACGCTACATGTCGACGCCGCTGTTCGACGGCATCGAGGCCGAGATGGCTGCCGACGAGACCGCCCTGTCGCGCTCGACGCCCGGCTGCCAGTTCCCGGCGGCTTGACGGGAGATCTGGTATGGACGCCGTGCAAGAAAACCTCGGCCTTTTGGCCGAGGAAACGCTCGACCCCCTGGATTGGGCCGATGTGCAGGCCCTGTCGCACCGGGTCATCGACGATGCGGTCGATTACCTCCGCGATGTGCGCGACCGCCCGGTCTGGCGGGAGATGCCGGCCGATGTGAGAGGGGCCTTCTCGGCGCCGCTGCCGCGCTCGCCGGCGCCGCTGGATGCGGTCTATTCTGAGGTGTCCCGCACGGTGATGTCCTATCCAATGGGCAACATCCATCCGCGCTTCTGGTCCTGGTATATGGGGTCGAGCAATTTCACCGGTGCGCTCGGCGATTTCCTGGCGGCAATCCAGGGCTCGAACCTCGGCGGCGGCAACCACGCCGCCGGGCTGATGGACAGCCAGGTGGTGAACTGGTGCAAGGAGATGCTGGGCTTTCCCGCTTCTGCCGGCGGCACGCTGGTCAGCGGCGGCTCGATGGCCAACATCATCGGGCTGACCGTGGCGCGCAACGTCAAGGCCGGCATCGACGTGCGCGAGCATGGTGTCGCCGCCATCGAAGAGCCGCTGCGCTTCTACGGCTCGGAGCAGATCCACTCGTGCCACCGCAAGGCGATGGAGGCACTTGGCCTCGGCAACCGGGCACTGCGCCGCATCCCGACCGATGCCGGGCTGCGCATCGATATCGCCGCCTTGCGGGCAGCGATCACAGACGACCGCGCGGCAGGGTTCAAGCCGGCCTGCGTCATCGGTACGGCGGGCACCGTCAACACCGGGGCGATCGACGATTTGCAGGCGCTTGCGAAGCTGTCACATGAGGAAGGCCTCTGGTTCCATGTCGACGGCTGCATCGGCGCGCTGATCGCCATTGCGCCTGAGAATGCCCATCGCGTCGCCGGCATCGAACGGGCGGATTCGGTCGCGCTCGATCCCCACAAATGGCTGCACGCGCCCTTCGAAGTCGGCTGCGCCCTGGTCAGGGATGCCGCCGCGCATCGCGGGACCTTCGCGGTCACGCCGGAATATCTGGAATCGACGCCGCGCGGCCTCGCTTCCGGCGAATGGCTGCACGACTACGGCCTGCAGACGTCGCGCGGTTTTCGCGCGCTGAAGGTGTGGATGGCGCTGAAGGAGCACGGTGTCGAGAAATTCGGCCGCCTGATCGACCAGAACATTGCCCAGGCCGTCTATCTTGCCGGCTTGATCGAGGCCGCGCCGCGGCTGCAGCTGGCGGCATCGCCGACCGTCAACATCGTCTGCTTCCGCTATCAGCCCGGTCTGACAGGCGAGGCTCTGAAGGCGCTCAACACGGAGATCATGCTGCGGCTGCAGGAACAGGGCATTGCGGCCCTTTCGGACACCACGGTGCATGGCGAGCACTGGTTGCGCGTGGCGATCACCAATCATCGCACACGGCGCGAGGATCTCGACCTGCTGGTGCGTGAAACGGTGCGGCTGGGGCATGAGATCGCGACGCAGGGTTCCGCACCTTCCTAGTTGCGGGCAGGCATGCGATTCTGCCGCGGTGATTCGGGAGATCCAGGCCGTGACGCTGTTTCGTATGGTTGCACTGGCGGCGCTGGTCTTCACCGCCTCGGCGCAGGCCGCCGACATGGCCTTCTTCGTCAAGAACCTGCGCAAGGAAGCAGTCGCGGTCGAGCTGTTCAGCCGCGACCGCGAGACGGTCTGGCCGGGCAACGACAAGGTGTTCCTGATCGCCCCAGGGTCGCAGAAATCCGTGCCGTTCTCCTGCAATCAGGGCGAACATATCTGCTATGGCGCCTGGGCCGACGGCAATGACAGCCTCTCGGCCGGCGTCGGGCCGGACAATGACCAGCCTTGCGACACCTGCTGCTTCATCTGCGTCGAACACTCGACAGAGACGATCGATCTGGTGCCGTAGAGCGCGGAAGTTTTCGTTGGACCCAAATTAAGTCAGGGATCGGCTCGTCCGGTCCACTTCCGCGATTCAGCGCTGCGTGCGATGGTCGCCACGCGGCCGGGTGGGCCGCTTATTCAGGGGGTCACTCATGTTTCATGTCTATGCGCGCCGCGTGCTGGCCGCGCTGTCTCTCCTCATGCTGCTCGTGCCGGCGGCGCGTGCCGACGATGTCACCTTTGCCATCAAGAACGGCCACCCCAACGCCATGCGCGTCGAACTCTACAGCCAGGATCGCGACTATGTCTGGCCGGGCGATGACAAGGACTTCTACCTCGACGACGGCGAGACCAAGCAGCTGCCGATATCCTGCAACGCCGGGGAATCGATCTGTTACGGCGCCTGGGTCGATGGTGACGAGGGCACCTATTGGGGCGTCGGCCCCGGCAACAAGGAAAAATGCGAGGATTGCTGCTACACCTGCAGCGGCGGGGAGACCGAGGAGATCGAACTGGTCCCCTGACCGGTTTGCCAGCTTGACGGTCTTCGGGCTGGAGCCATAGCCTGTGCAAATACGCAGCGCGCGCCGCCTCGAACTGTTCAGACGCGACGTGCTTCAGGCAAAAGGAGCTCAGCTATGGCCGGCATGGTCGAAAGCGACAAGATCGACGTCGGGTTTTCCGGCAAGCGCTGCATCCATTCGCGCAACTGCGTGCTCGGCGATCCGCACGTCTTCGTGCCCAACGCGCCGGGCCAATGGATCCATCCCGAGGCGGCCAGCGTCGAGAAGATCGTGGCCATCGCCGAAAGCTGCCCGTCGGGCGCCATCACCTATGTCAGGAAGGATGGCGGGCCGCAGGAGCAAGCACCAGTGGTCAACACGGTGCGGCTGCGGGAAAACGGCCCGCTGGCAGTACACGCCGAAATCGTTCTCGACGGCGAGACTTCTTATCGTGCCACGCTCTGCCGCTGCGGCGCTTCGGAAAGCAAGCCGTTCTGCGACGGCAGCCACAACAAATCCGGTTTTGCCGCCACCGGCGAGCCGCAGCTGAAGGACACGCCGGCGCTCGAAGCGAGAAATGGTCCGCTGAAAGTGACGCCGACCACCAATGGCCCGCTCAAGCTTGAGGGCAATCTCGAGATCGTCACCGGAACCGGCCATACGGTCGACCGTACGCAACGCGCCTTCCTCTGCCGCTGCGGCCATTCCGCCAACAAGCCGTTCTGCGATGGCACGCACAAGAAAGTGGGGTTTGTCGGGTAGGTTGGCGCTTCGGCCAACGCTGCCAATCTCCGCCTTGGCCCAGCGCTCGCAGCTTTATCGACCCGCCCGCATCGGCTAAAGGCAGGGGCAGACAGACTCCCCAGCCGGACCGCCGCCAAAAATGACAGCCAAGACCAAGCCAAAACCGTTGTTCCTCGGGATCGACACCGGCGGCACCTATACCGATGCCGTGTTGTGGTCTGAAACGGAAGGCCCGCAAGAAGGGCCGAACAAGGGCAAGGTGCTGGCCAAGGCCAAGGCGCTGACCACCAGGCATGATCTTGCCGTCGGCATTTCCGGCGCCGTCGACGCGGTGCTGCAGAAAGCCGGAACCGATCCGGCTGATATCAAGCTGGTGTCGATGTCGACGACGCTTGCCACCAACGCGCTCGTCGAGGGCCAGGGCGGCCGCGTCGCGCTGGTGATGATCGGCTTTTCCGAGGGCGACCTCGCCCGCGACGGGCTGAAGGCCGCGCTCGGCACCGATCCGGTGGTTTTTTGTCCGGGCGGCCACGACGTGCATGGCAATGCCGCCAAGCTCGATCTGTCCGGACTGGAAGCGGCGCTGCCGGAACTCGGCGCCTCGGTGTCCGGCTTTGCCGTCTGCGCCTACTTCGCCACCCGCAATCCGGCGCATGAGATCGCCGCCCGCGAGTTGATCCGCGACAAGTCCGGCCTGCCGGTCACATCGAGCCACGAGCTGTCGGCCAAGCTCGGCGGCCCGCGCCGGGCGCTGACCACTTTGCTCAACGCCAGGCTGATCTCGATGATCGACCGGCTGGTGGCAGCAACCGAAGGCTTCCTCGAGGCGCGCAACATCGCAGCACCGCTGATGGTGGTGCGCGGCGATGGCGCGCTGGTTTCAGCCGCTTTTGCCCGCCAGCGACCGATCGAGACCATCCTGTCCGGCCCGGCCGCCAGCCTGGTCGGCGCCCGCCACATGACCGGGCTCGACAATGCTGTGGTGTCCGACATCGGCGGCACCACCACCGACGTCGCCGTGCTCGACGGCGGCCGTCCCAGGCTAGATCCGGAAGGCGCCACCGTCGGCGGCTTCCGCACCATGGTCGAGGCCGTCGCCATGCGCACCTTCGGCCTCGGCGGCGATTCCGAAGTGGCGCTGGAGGATGGCGCGCTCAACCCCAGGATCCTGCTCGGGCCGCGCCGCCTGGTGCCGCTGGCGCTGGCCGGCATGGCGCATGGCGTAGCGGTGATTTCAGAGCTGGAGCGTCAGCTGCGGGCACCCAATCCCGGCCGTATGGACGGCCGCTTCGCGGTGCGCACCGGCGTGCCGGACCGGCTCGCCGCCGGCCTGACCGGCGCCGAAGCCAAGCTCTACGAGCTGATTGGTGCCGTGCCGCTCGCCGTCGACAGGCTTTTGACCTCGAACGCGCAGAACGCGACGCTGAACCGGCTGGTGTCGCGCGGGCTGGTGCATGTCGCCGGCTTCACCCCGTCGGACGCCGCCCACGTGCTGGGCAAGCAGGCGAACTGGGATCCCATCGCCGCGCGCCTCGGCGCCGAACTGTTCGCCCGCAAGCGTGACGGCCGTGGCCAGAACATCGCCGCTTCGCCGGAAGCGATCTCGGAACGGGTGCTGGTGACGCTGACGCGCTGGTCGGCCGAATATATCCTCGAGACCGCCTTTGCCGAGGATGGGCTCGACGGCGCCGCGACGGTGGCGCACGCCCTGGTGCAGCGCGCGGTCGACGCGCATCCCGGCATCGCCCGCCTGGGCGTTGCGCTCGACCGCCCGGTCATCGGCCTCGGCGCCTCGGCGCCGCTGCACTATGCCGGCTTGGCCGAGCTGATCGGCAATGACTGCGTGGTGCCCAGGGATACCGATGTCGCCAACGCGCTCGGCGCCGTCGTCGGCCAGGTCAGGGTTTCGGCCGAGGCGCGGGTCAGCCAGCCCATAGAAGGGCTGTTTCGTCTCGCCTCGGGCGAGACCGTACGCGATTTCCTCGACGAGGCAGCGGCAATCGCGGCGGCCGAGGCCGATGTCCGCGCCATCGTCGCGGAGCGCGCCAGGGATGCCGGCACCGACAGCGCCGAGATCGACGTCGCCACCGAATTCCGGGTCTCGACCGTCGAGGCCCAGCGCATGTTCATCGAGGCGCATGTCGTGGCCGTGGCCTCGGGTAGGCCAAGGATTGCGGTTTGAGCGACGCGGCGAAATACGCCACCTTCACCCTAAGCTGAATTGACCCGGCAAACCTGACATGCCAAAGGCCCGCAAAGCCTTTCATCTGGAGTAGCCTGATGACCGACCGCATCGAGATCGCCGGATTGCGGATTGCCCGCGAGCTGCATGAGTTCGTGGCCACGGAAGCGCTGCCGGGCACGGGGATCGAAGCGGACGCCTTCTGGAACGGTTTTTCGGCCATCGTCCATGATCTGGCGCCGAAGAACCGGGCGCTGCTGGCAAAGCGTGACGCCATCCAGGAACAGATAGACGGCTGGTATCGCGATCACGGCGCGTCGGTCGACATGGAGGCCTACAAGGGCTTCCTGAAAGAGATCGGCTACCTCGTTCCCGAAGGCCCGGCCTTCAGCGTGTCGACCGACAATGTCGACCCTGAAATTGCTGATGTTGCCGGACCGCAGCTGGTCGTGCCGGTGATGAATGCGCGCTATGCGCTCAACGCTGCCAATGCGCGCTGGGGTTCGCTCTACGATGCGCTCTACGGCACCGATGCCATCCCCGAAACGGATGGCGCCGAAAAGGGCAAAGCCTTCAATCCGGCACGCGGCGCCAAGGTCGTCGCCTGGACGAAGACCTTTCTCGACGAGGCTGCCCCGCTCACGTCCGGCAAATGGGCCGGCGTCAATGGCCTGTCGCTGGCGCAAGGTGCCTTGCGGCTGAGCGCCGGCGCCGGCTCGACGACGCTGGCCGACCCCAGGCAATTCGTCGGCTATCGCGGCGATGCCGCCAATCCCGATGCCGTGCTGCTTGTGCGCAACGGCCTGCACATCGAGATCGTGATCGACCGCAACAACCAGATCGGCCGCACCGATCCGGCGGGCATCGCCGATGTCATCCTGGAATCGGCGCTGACCACCATCCAGGACTGCGAGGATTCGGTCGCGGCGGTGGATGCGCCAGACAAGGTCATCGTCTACCGCAACTGGCTCGGCCTGATGAAGGGTGACCTAGCAGAAGAGATCACCAAGGGCGGCAAGAGTTTTGTCCGCAAGCTCAATCCCGACCGCGCCTACACTGCGCCCGCCGGCGGCAGGCTGACCGTGCCCGGCCGCTCGCTGATGCTGGTCAGGAATGTCGGCCACCTGATGACCAGCCCGGCGATCCTCGACCGCGACGGCAATGAGGTTCCGGAAGGCATCATGGATGCGGCGATGACGGCGCTGATCGCGCTGCACGATGTCGGGCCGAACGGCCGCCGCGCCAATTCCCGCGCCGGCTCGATGTATGTCGTGAAACCCAAGATGCATGGGCCGGAGGAAGTCGCTTTCGCCGTCGAGATCTTCGACCGCGTCGAAGCGCTGCTCGGCATGGCGAAAAATACCATCAAGATGGGCATCATGGACGAGGAGCGGCGCACCACCGTCAACCTCAAGGAGGCAATCCGCGCCGCAAAAGAGCGCGTCGTGTTCATCAACACCGGCTTCCTCGACCGCACCGGCGACGAGATCCACACCTCGATGGAAGCCGGCCCGATGATCCGCAAGGGCGACATGAAGCAGGCCGCCTGGATTTCCGCCTACGAGGCCTGGAATGTCGACACCGGGCTGGAATGCGGCTTGGCCGGCCACGCCCAGATCGGCAAGGGCATGTGGGCGATGCCGGATCTGATGGCTGCGATGCTGGTCGAGAAGATCGCCCATCCCAAGGCCGGCGCCAACACTGCCTGGGTGCCGTCGCCGACGGCGGCGACGCTGCATGCCACGCACTATCACAAGGTCGATGTTCACGCCGTGCAGGCGGCGCTGAAGAACCGGCCCAAGGCGAAGCTTGACGACATCCTGTCGGTGCCCGTTGCCGTGCGGCCGAACTGGTCGCCCGAGGATATCCAGAAGGAACTCGACAACAACGCGCAGGGCATTCTTGGCTATGTCGTGCGCTGGATCGACCAGGGCGTCGGCTGCTCGAAAGTGCCTGACATCAACGATGTCGGCCTGATGGAAGACCGCGCCACGCTGCGCATCTCCTCGCAACACATCGCCAACTGGCTGCACCACGGCGTGTGCAGCGAGGACCAGGTAATGGCGACGATGAAGCGCATGGCTGACATCGTCGACCGCCAGAACGCGGGCGACCCGCTCTACCAGCCCATGGCGGCCGATTTCGACGGATCGATCGCCTTTCAGGCCGCCTGTGATCTGGTCTTCAAGGGCCGCGTCCAGCCCAATGGCTACACCGAGCCGGTGTTGCACGCGCGGCGGCTGGAACTGAAGGCGCAGCAGGGCTGAAGAGGCCAGTCCCTGCCGTGAATGGGGCGGCAGGTCTTCGGCCTGACTTCCTCCGGAGGTGAGGCGTCAGGAAGCTGTATGGTCCAGGAGCCGGATGGTGGGATCGCGACGGTGTTCGGAGTTGACCCTATCGACGCCTTCCACCGTAATCGCGATCGTCCCGTTTTCCACTCTTGCTATCCAGCCCTTCGCTTTCAGATACCAGAGATGAAACTCGAGATGCTCTCGCGGACAGTCTGACAGGCGTTCGAGCTCCACATCCCCGATCCCGGGATTGCTGACGTCGTGCCGGCGCTTCGCGTAAAGCAGCGACAGCAGCCTGGCCTGGATCACGACATCCCGCTCGATGCCTTTGCTGTTGCTGGCTTCCTCGGTCAATTCGCGGCGAAGGCCGGCATGGTCCCTATACGCGATGTCGTATTGAGCGCGTTTGACCGGATCCTTGAGCGTGTTGTGGGCTTCCACGATTTCACTGAAGCGGGCTTCATCGCCGGTTTCGCGATTGTCGGGATGATAGCGCATCGCAAAATAGCGAAATATGCGCTCCAGCGTTTCCGAGTTGGCGTTCGGGCTGACTTCCAAAACTTCGTAGTAGTCAACGAACATAGCGGGCTCCCCGACCGCAATCATATTCACATTATCTAAATAAGGAATTCCCAATGCGGAGACCAAGACTTTGGTCCGATGCGATGACGTCCACGCCCCCGAAGACGGAGAAACGGCCGGCGCCCGGTCGGTGGGGGCAGTTGGGTGGTGAGGACGTCGACCAAGCGGACAATCAGGTCCGCGGCAGTGCGGAGATGGCCGATTCGTCGGATGACGGTTATGGCGTGATTGCGGAAGGTGGCGTGGCAAGGTCGGCTTGTCGGGCGGCGAGTGATCTACGCCGCCTGCGCCACCCGCTCCGAGCTCATGCGATAGGAAATCGCTTCGGCCAGATGGATGCGGCCGACGGTTTCGCTGGCGTCGAGATCGGCGAGTGTCCGCGCCACCTTCAGCACCCGGTGATAGGCTCGCGCCGAAAAGGCGAGCTTTTCGCTGGCGTCCTTGAGCAGCGACAGGCCGGCGGCGTCCGGCATGGCGATCTCCTCGATGACCGAGGGCGCGCAATGCGCGTTGGTGGTGGCGCGGGTGGCGCCGAGCCGCTCGAAGCGCTCGCGCTGGATGGTGCGGGCGCGTGCCACACGCATCGCCACATCGGCACTTTTCTCCGCCCGGTCGGGCCGGATCAGGTCGCTGGCCGAGACCGCCGGCACTTCGATCCTGAGATCGATGCGGTCGAGCAGCGGGCCCGAAATGCGCGCCTGGTAGTCGGTGCGGCAGCGCTCGCCGCGCAGGCAGCGATAACCCGGCTCGCCGGCCATGCCGCAGCGGCACGGGTTCATCGCCGCCACCAGCTGGATACGCGCCGGATAGGTGACGCGATGGTTGGCCCGCGCGATCATGCAGTCGCCGGTCTCCAGCGGCTGGCGCAGCGCATCGAGCGTCTGCGGCGTGAACTCGGGAAACTCGTCGAGGAACAGCACGCCGTGATGGGCCAGCGACACCTCGCCCGGCCGCGCGCGGATGCCGCCGCCGACCATCGCCGCCATCGAGGCCGAGTGGTGCGGCGCGCGGAACGCCCGCCGGTCGGTCAATTTGCCTTCGCCGAGCTCTCCCGCCACCGACGCGATCATCGAGACTTCGAGCAATTCCTTCGGCGCCAGCGGCGGCAGGATCGACGGCAGCCGCTGCGCCAGCATCGATTTGCCCGAGCCCGGCGGCCCGATCATCAGAAGATTATGCCCGCCGGCGGCCGCCACTTCCAGCGCCCGCTTGGCGGTCTCCTGGCCCTTGATGTCGGCGAGGTCGGGCAAATCCAGCGCGGCGGCGTGGATGCCGGCCTCGGGGCGCGACAGCACCTGCGTGCCGCGAAAATGATTGGCGATGGCAATCAGGCTGCGCGGTGCCAGAATGTCGAAATCCTTTCCAGCCCAGGCCGCCTCAGGTCCGCAGGCGAACGGGCAGATCAGGCCCTTGCCCTCGGCATTGGCGGCGATCGCCGCCGGCAAGGCGCCGGCGACCGCGGCAATCGTGCCATCGAGCGACAATTCTCCAAGCACGACATAGCCGGCCAGCATGTCGCCCGGAATGGCGCCAAGGGCAGCCATCAGGCCAAGCGCGATCGGCAGGTCGTAGTGACTGCCTTCCTTCGGCAGGTCGGCCGGCGCCAGATTGACCGTGACTTTCTTCGACGGCATCGACAGGCCGGATGCATGCAGTGCGGCCTGCACCCGCTCGCGGCTTTCGGCCACCGCCTTGTCGCCCAGGCCGACGATGTGCATGTTGACCTTGCCGGGCGCGATCATCACCTGCACGTCGACCGGCACGGCCTCGATGCCCTGGAAAGCGACCGTGCGAACCCGCGCCACCATTTCTTTGCCCCCAGACCACAACCCACGCGATGGCCAAGAAATGGCCCCACGGGCAGACAATCACAAATCCTCGGTCAAATCAAGAACATTACGGGAACATGTGAGCGCGTGGGTTGCAGCCGAATTGAGCGCGGTTGCAAAAACGGAACATGGTTAAGACAAAATGAAAACGGCTTACCCGCGCTTGTCCTCGACTGCATCCCAGAACAGGCTGGCGATGTCGGCGCCGCCGAAGCGTTTGACCTCGCGCACGCCGGTCGGCGAGGTGACATTGATCTCGGTCATGTAGTCGCCGATCACGTCGATGCCGACCAGGATGAAGCCACGCTCCTTCAGCGAAGGCCCGATGCGTGCGCAGATCTCGCGTTCGCGCGCCGTCAGCTCGGTCTTTTCGGCGCGGCCGCCGACATGCATGTTGGAGCGGGAATCATGTTCGGCGGGCACGCGGTTGATGGCGCCGACCGGCTCGCCGTCGATCAGGATGATGCGCTTGTCGCCCTTGCGCACGTCCTTGAGATAGCGCTGCACGATATAGGGTTCGCGAAACATCTGGCCGAACATTTCCAGCAGCGAGGCCAGGTTGCGGTCGCCCTCCAGCAGATGGAAGATGCCGGCGCCGCCATTGCCGTAGAGCGGCTTGACGATGATGTCGCCGAACTCCTTGCGGAAGGCGGCAACTTCGAGTGGATCCTTGGTGATCAGCGTGTCCGGCATCAGGTCGGCAAATTCGGTGACGAAGATCTTTTCCGGGCTGTTGCGCACCCAGGCCGGGTCGTTGACCACGAGCGTCTTCGGGTGGATGCGCTCCAGGATGTGCGTGGTGGTGATGTAGTTCATGTCGAAGGGCGGATCCTGGCGCAGCAGGACGACGTCCATCTCCGACAGATCGGTGCGCACCTTCTCGCCCAGCGAATAGTGGCTGCCCTTCTCGTCGCGCACCTGCATCTCCTCAATGCGGGCAAACACCTTGCCGTCGCGCAACGACAGCCGATCCGGCGTGTAGTGGAACAGCTCATGGCCACGCCGCTGCGCTTCCAGCGACAGCGCGAACGAGGTGTCGCCGGCGATCGACACGGTGGAGATGTGGTCCATCTGGACGGCGATTTTCAGCTTCATGGCGGGTCTCCGGCGGCTCGGATGGACGACTGTCCTGCCTGTACAGGCTCACTGCCCGTCTGCCAATCGCGACCTTTTGAAGATTGGCATCAGCAAGTCGCAAGCTCGGCCCTGCCGGTCATTCCGTGACAGGAGCCAGGCTGCGCGTCCTCGTTGTTCCTTGAGCCCGAATCCACACCTCACATCGATCCTTCGAAACAGGTCGCGGTTGCCCATGGAAAATCGATTTCGCGATACGTTTCCTAAAGGGTTTGCTGCCAGTCTGAAAATAAATTCCGAAGTCACAAAACAGGGACACCGATGCAAACTTCGTTTGGCACCGGTCAGGCAAACAGGGAGAGCACGGATCTGGCATTCACCGATCCGTTGACCGGGCTTGGCAACCATCGCCGCTTCTTCGACAAGGTCGATCGGCTGATCGCCGACCGAGCCGACGATCCCGCGCCCTTTACCGTCGGGATTCTCGACCTCGACGGCTTCAAGCCGATCAACGATCTGTTCGGCCACAAGGCCGGCGACGACATCCTGATCCAGGTCGCGATGCGGCTGCGCGCCTCTATGGACGGCTATTCCACGGTCTGCCGCATCGGCGCCGACGAATTCGCTTTTCTCTATCCGATGGTATTCAGCGAGGACGCTGCGGCCGAAAAGTCGCGCATGCTGATCGAGATCCTGTCGGCGCCCTACGATGTCGGCGAACGCACCGCCAGGCTTTCGGCCTCGGTCGGCTGCTCGTTGTTCTATTCGGGCGACGAGACCACGGAAATCCTCATCAACAAGGCAGAGACGGCACTCTACCACGCCAAGCGTTCCGGCCGTGGCCGCGTCGTCGTCTACACCCGTGAGATGGAAGAAGCCGCCAAGCGCGTCACCCGCATCGAACAGGCGCTGCGCCGGGCTGTCTCGGCCGGCGAGGTGGAGCCGCATTTCCAACCCATCGTCGATCTCGCCACGCGCCGCACCATCGGCTTCGAGACGCTGGCGCGCTGGACCGACCGCGACCTGGGTTCCGTGCCGCCGACCGTCTTCATTCCCATCGCCGAGGAGCGTGGCATCATCGGCCCGTTGTCGCAGCTGGTGCTGCGCAAGGCGACGGAGGCCGCCAGAAGCTGGCCGAAGGACCTGTTCCTGTCGTTCAACCTGTCACCCTCGCAGCTCGTCGACCAGAACACCGGCCTGCACATACTGGCGATCCTCGACCGCACCGGCTTCGATCCGCGCCGGCTGGAGATCGAGATCACCGAGACCGGCCTGATGAACGACCCGGCCTCGGCCGCTCAGATCGTCGAGGATCTGCGCCGCGTCGGCATCCGCGTCTCGCTCGACGATTTCGGCACCGGCCAGTCCTCGCTCGGCCGCTTGCGCGAATTCCATTTCGACAAGCTCAAGATCGATCGCGCCTTCGTCTCCTCCATTCTCGACGACAGGCCGTCGGAACACATCATCCGCGCTATCCTCGCAATGTGCGAAGGGCTCGGCATGGACGTCGTCGCCGAAGGAATCGAGCAGGAAGCGCAGGCCGATCGCCTGGTCCAGTTTGGCTGCGCCGGCGGACAGGGCTATCTGTTCGGCAAGCCGGTCGATGCCGACGCCACGCTCGGCTATCTCCGCGATTCCTTCCGCGGCGCCCTGCGCGCCAAGGCGATCTGACCGGCGGTCCTCCGCAATCCCCAACCCCGACGGTGCTGCCGTGCACATCCGGTGCGGCGCATTGTCGTTTTGTCTGACATAAGCCCTGAAATTCGGCGGTTCGCCCTTGCCCGCGCGCCTTGCGTGGCTAGGATGCGCGCCGGTCACGCTACAGCGCCGCGCGTCTTTCAAGACGCGCAAAGGACGCTGTAGCATTTAACATTTGCGCATGATCCCTTTCCGAAAATCGATCCGATTTTCGGGGTCATGCGCTGGGAGACAACAACGATGATGCCATCGGCGCATTTTGCCGACCTCGAAGGAGCCTCGGTGCTGATCACCGGCGGCGGCTCCGGAATTGGCGCGGCACTGACCGAGGGTTTTGTGCGCCAGGGCGCCAATGTCGCCTTCATCGACATCGCCGACGGCCCAAGCACAGCTCTTGCCGACCGCATCGAGAAAGAATTCGGCCGCCGGCCGCTCTATCTCAAGACCGATTTGCGCGATGTCGAGGCCCTGCGGGCGTCCGCCGCGAAGGCTGCCGAGGCGCATGGCGATGTCACCGTGCTGGTCAACAATGCGGCCTGGGACGAACGCCACGCCGTCGAAGACGTGACGGTCGAGTTCTGGGACAACAACCAAGCCATTAATCTGAGGCCGCATTTCTTCACCGCGCAAGCGGTGGCGCCGGGCATGAAGCGGGCCGGCGGCGGCTCGATCATCAACTTCACCTCGACGTCCTATCTGATCAACCACCCCGACATGCCGTCCTACACGGCCGCCAAGGCCGGTATCCTCGGTCTGACCAAGGGGCTGGCCGGCAAGCTCGGTGTGGACGGCATCCGCGTCAACGCCATTGCGCCCGGCTGGGTGATCACCGAGCGGCAGAAGGAGCTCTGGGTGACCGAACAGGGGCTTGCCGCCCATGTCGCCAAGCAGTGCATAAAACAGGTGATGCAGCCGGACGACATCGTCGGCACGGTGCTGTTCCTGGCCTCGGACGCCTCGCGCATGCTGACAGCGCAGATGCTGGTCGTCGATGGAGGCTTCCTGTGAGCCAAGCCGGCAACGCACCGGCGGTCGCCGCCGTCGACTGGGGCACGACCCGTATGCGGGTCTGGCTGATCGACGGGCAAGGCAATATGCTTGCCGAACGCCGCGGCGATGACGGCCTGATCACCGCGCAGCAAAAGGGCTTTTCGACCATCCTCGAAGGGCATCTGGCGGCGATGGGAGCACCAGCGGCGCTGCCCGTCATCATCTGCGGCATGGCCGGGTCCCGCCAGGGCTGGCTCGAAGCGCCCTATGTCACCGTGCCGGCGCCGCTTACCGCCATCCTTGCGGGTGCCGCCAGGGTGCCCGGCCAAAGCCGCGACATCCGCATCGTTCCGGGCCTTGCCCAGCGGCTGACTGACGCGCCCGACGTCATGCGCGGCGAGGAAACCCAGCTTGCCGGCGCCGGCCTGCCGGCCAGGGGGCGCCAGTTGGTCTGCATGCCCGGCACCCATTCGAAATGGGTGCTGGTCGAGGATGGCGCCGTTACCGGCTTCGGCACCTGGCCGACCGGTGAGCTGTTTTCCGTGCTTGCCGCGCATTCGATCCTGCGCCATTCGCTCGGCGAGCACCCCAAGCCGGTCACATCGGACAATCCGTTCTTCCGCCGCTGGTGCGAAACCGCATTGGGCGAAGGCGGCGATGTCACCTCGCGGCTGTTTTCGATCCGGGCCGCCGGCCTGCTGCAGGATTTGAAAGCCGACGATGCCGCCGCCTGCCTGTCCGGCCTTTTGATCGGCGGCGAGATCGCCTCCGCCAGCCGCCGGCATGGCGCCGGCGCCGAACCCGTGGTGCTGATTGCCTCCGGCGCGCTGGCCGCCCTCTACCAGGCCGCACTTGGTCTTGCTGGGCTTGAGGTCCGGGCCGTCGACGCCGACGAGGCAGTGCGTGCCGGTCTCGTCGAGGCGGCGCGCGAGAACGGCATGATCGCCAGAATTGGAGTTGCCCGATGAGCCAGACCGCACCGTTTCCAAAACTCAAGCGCGGCCTGGTTGCCATCCTTCGCGGGCTCAAGCCCACCGAGGCGATGGCCATGGGCCAGGCGCTGTTCGACGCTGGCATCGAGGCGATCGAAGTGCCGCTCAACTCGCCGCAACCGTTCTCGTCGATCGCCCGCATCGTCCAAGTGCTGCCGAAAACGGCGCTGGTCGGCGCCGGCACGGTGCTGACGCCGGCCGATGTCGATGGCTTGCACCAGGCCGGAGGGCGGCTTCTGGTCAGTCCCAACATCGATGCCGAGGTGATGGCGCGCGCCATGCATTACGGCATGGTGACGATGCCCGGCGTGTTCACGCCGACCGAAGCCTTCCTGGCGATCAAGCTCGGCGCCTCGGCCCTGAAATTCTTCCCGGCGAGCGTGCTGGGTGCCGGCGGCATTTCCGCGATGGGCGCGGTGTTGCCGGCGCAGACATTGGTCGGCGCCGTCGGCGGTGTCTCTGAAAAAGATTTTGCCGGCTACAAGGCTGCCGGCGTGACCGCCTTTGGTCTGGGCTCCAGCCTGTTCAAGCCGGGCATGAGCGTCGACGAGGTGGCCGCGCGTGCGCAAGCTGCCGTCGCGGCCTGGGATGCGGTGTTCGGAGAAGCAGGATGAGCGAAGCGATCGTTTCGGTTTTTTCCGATCACGTCTGCCAGCTCGGCGAGGGGCCGAGCTACGATCCCGCCACCGATACGCTCTACTGGTTTGACATCGTCAACAGCCAGCTTCTGGAAAAGCGGCTGTCCGGCGGCGCGACCACCGTCCATGAGCTTGGCCAAATGGCGAGCGCCATCGCCGTCATCGACGACAAGCGCCAGCTGATCGCCGCCGAGACCGGCCTTTATGTCCGCGATGTCGCGACCGGCAAGCTGACGCTGCACACGCCTGTCGAGGCCGACAATCCGGTCACGCGCTCCAACGATTCCCGCGTCCATCCCTGTGGTGCCCTGTGGATGGGCACCATGGGCAAGGGCGAGGAAAAAGGCGCGGGTTCGATCTACTGGTTTTTCAAGGGCGAACTGCGCCAGCTGTTTTCGGACATCACCGTCTCCAATTCGATCTGTTTTACCGAGGATGGCGCGATCGCTTACTACACCGACACCTCGACCGGGCTGCTGATGCGCGTCGCCTGCGACCCGGCGACCGGTCTGCCTGCCGGTGAGCCCAAGCTGTTCGTCGACCACCGCTCGGCCAAGGGCTATGTCGACGGGTCGGTGCTCGACCGCGACGGCATCCTGTGGAACGCCGTCTGGGGCGGCAGCGTCATCGAAGCCTACGGACCCGACGGCAAGCTCGTCCGCACGGTCGCCATGCCGGTGACGCAGCCATCCTGCCCAGCCTTCGTCGGCGCCAAGGCCGACCGGCTGGCGGTCACCTCCGCCTGGTCGGGCAAGGATGAGAAGCAGCGTCTGCTGGATCTGCAGGGCGGCATGACCTTTCTGCTCGATATTCCCGTCAACGGCCGCTTCGAGCCGCGCGTGCTGATCGCCTGATCGAACTGGATTCTATGGTCGGACGGTGCGTTGTCACGCCACCGCCCGCACCGTGTCGGTTTCGCGAGAGCCTGACGTCTCGACCATGCGATGGTAGGTGATCGTACCGCCGGGAATCGTTCATCTCATGCCAAGCCGTAAGCCGAAACTGATACTCGTCCATGAGCCGGAAAAGGCTTGTTTCAACCGTCTGTTCGCCGACGGCCATGCGTCGCAGCGCGCCACCGAAATCGCCTCCTATCTGGCGCAGTCGACCGATCTCGCTCCTGAATTCGACGTGCTTGGCCGTGCCTGCCACGCACGCGGCCTGTCGTTCACGCCGGTGGCGCTCGACGACGCTGCCAGCGTGCTCGCCGGCGAGCATCCCAGCACAACGCTGGTCTGGACGCTGACCGACGGCATTGCCTATTTCCGCGGCGGCGCGGCGCCCGCTTTGGCGCGACTGGGCGGTTTCAAGACAATCGGCGCCGACGATGCGCTGTTCGCGCTCTGCCAGGACAAGTTCCGCTCCGGCGCCGTGCTCGGCGCGCTCGGCCTGCCGGTGCCACAGGCTGGGCTCGCGCGTGACGGCCAATGGCTGGTCGAGCCGCCGGCCTCGCCCGCCGGCTGGTTCGTCAAGCCCAACCGGCTCGGCGCCAAGATCGGCATATGGCCGGATTCGCGCTGCAGCGATCTCGCCCACGCTTTGGAGCTCAGCCGGCGCGTCTTTTCGGCCTATCGCGACGATGTCGTCGTCCAGCCTTATGTCGCCGGCCGCAACGTGCGCGCCAGTTTCCTCGGCCTGGTACCAGATGCCGGGGTCGAAGCGCTTGGCGTGGCCTTTGTCGATTCAGGCGCCGATTTCCAGACCATGGCCGACAGCCTGGCGCTCTACGGCGACACTGGCCAGGCAGCGAAAGCGGCGGGACATTACGCCGAGCCGGAGCTCGTCGCGGTCGCCGACAGCCAGCCGGCCGCCGACGCCAGGATTCGTGCGATCGCCGGGCGGCTGATGAGCGGGCTCGGCCTGCGCGACGTGTTTTCCATCGATCTCAGGGTCGAGGCCGACGACACCGTCCACCTCATCGAGTTCGAGGTCTGCCCCGGCCTGCCCTGCTTCGATTTCCGCGTCTATTGCCGCCAGCAATGGGACCTCGAGCTTGCCGATGCCATAGCCGAGACAGCGGCGAGCCGGCTGATCGGCCAAGAGCATCGGGCCTGAAGGCGCGACGGCAGATCGCGGGCCGACGGCGGACGCGTTTCACTACGGCATTCGCTCGACCGCCTGCAAGGCGGGATCCATCTTGTCCCAGGCATGGCCGTGGCTCGTGTAGGTCACCATCTGCGGGCTGAACTGTTCCGGATCGTCGAGGCTGGCCGCATGGACCGCTATGAATTCCGGCATGGCGACGGATATCAGAAAGACCGGCGTTCCGCAGGTTGGACAGAAGGTGTGGATTTTTTCATTGCCGCTGGCGCCCGCCACGCGCCAGGTGCTCACCTCCCCGGTAATGGCCATATCGGCGCGCTGGCCGAAGGTCAGGTAGGATCCGTGGCCGGTGCCTGAGCGCTTCTGGCAATCGCTGCATTGGCAGTGGTTCTGGAAGATAGGCTCGTCATTGGTCTCGTAACGGATCGCGCCGCATGCGCAGCCGCCGGTATAGCGCTTGGTCATTGTCATTCTCCACGGGTCTGATTCTGCTCGAGGCCGCAACATCAGGCCGACTTCGGCTTGGCGAAAATATCGATGCCGCTGCCGGTTTCGAGGAAGGATTTCAGGCTGGACAGCACCGCCGGCCAACCCTGGCTGACGCCCTTCGCCATGCCGCTGCCGGCCTCGAGCTCGTCATGGCTGACGGTCAGCCGCACCATGGTGTCGTATTCCTCGATGGCGAACGTCACGCGGCTGGTTTTTGACGGATCGTCCGCCTGCGAAGCGTTCGCCCAGGTGATGACGAGGCGGGTCGGCGGCGAAATCTCGACGACCTTGCCGACGAGTTCGACGGTCCGTTCGTCATTGGCGCGGATGTGCTCCCATTTCGAGCCCGGCGTCCATTCGGAGACGTTCTCGTGGCCCCAGTAGCGCTTTGCGATCTCGGGCTTGATTATCGCCTCGAACACCTTCTGCGGCGTCGAGCGGATATAGGTCACGTAGACAAAGCTGGTCGTTTCCCTGGTCATTGGTCTTCTCCTTCGAGTTCTTGCTTCAGGTCGTGCAGCAGGCTGAGCCGCTGCCGTTCGAATTTCCGTACCCAGCGCTCGTAGACTTCGTGCAGCGGCACGGGATTGATGAAATGTAGTTTTTCGCGGCCGCGCTTGACCGTGCTCACCAGGTTGGCCGCCTCCAGCAGGTCGAGGTGCTGGGTGGCGGATTGCCTGGCCATGTCCAGATGATCGCAAAGCTGACTGAGCGTCTGCCCGTTCTGCTCGCACAGAAGGTCAAGCAGCCTTCTGCGTGTCGGGTCGCCCAGCGCTTTGAAAACCTTGTCGGCGTCCATCTGCCTCACTCTGTTGTAAGGCATAATATGCAGGTAAATACCTGCATGTCAACCAGCAATCCGACCGGCGTTGAATGACCGCTCGTCGGCACGGCTCCGCACCTGGCAACTGCGCCAGGCAGATCATCGTGAAATCGCGGAGCAAAGATATGTAAAATGAGCCTGCGAGGCTTCAAACGCCGCCAGGCTCTATCCGATTTTGAGCACGTCTCCGGCTAAAACCGGAACTATGCTTGCAGGGGACCTCAGGCGCCCTCGACCAGGACGATCTCGCCGTCGGCGACCTTCTGGCGGATGGCGGCGGCGCGCTGGTATTCCGGCGAATGGTAGCAATCATGCGCGGCGGCCAGCGATTCGAACTCGATGATGACATTGCGTGCGCGGCCGGGGCCTTCGGCCTTTTCATGCTCGCCGCCGCGCGCCAGGAACTTCGCGCCGAAGCGCTCGAAGGCAGGTTTGGCGGCGGAGACATAGTCCTTGTAGCCTTCCGCGTCGCGCACATCGACACGAGCGATCCAGTATCCTTTGGGCATTTTCTTGGTCTCCGAACTTGTTCCTGGAAATCTCAGGCCGAGCGCATCTCGTCGAGGATGGCTTCGGCCGCTTCCCGTTTGTTGGCCGCAGCAATGATCGGACGGCCGACGACGAGGTGGCTGGCGCCGTTGCGAATCGCCTGGCCTGGCGTCACCACGCGCTTCTGGTCGCCATGGTCGCTGCCCGCCGGCCGGATGCCGGGCGTCACCACCGCCATGTCGGGTCCCACGATCCGGCGCACCGCCTCGGCCTCCGCGGCCGAGCAGACGATGCCGCCCATGCCGGCATGCAGCGCCTGTTCCGAGCGCCTAAGCACCAGCGTATGCGGATCGTACTCATAGCCGACGTCGATCATGTCCTGCTCGTCCATCGAGGTCAGAACACTGACGGCAAGCAGGCAAAGGTCGCTGCCTCTGGCCGCCTCTACGGCGGCCTGCATGGCCTTGGGATAGGCGTGGATGGTCAGCATGGTCACGCCCATCTTGACGATGTTCTCGACACCCTTGGCCACCGTGTGGTCGATGTCGAGCAGCTTCATGTCTAGGAAGACGTTGGTGCCGCCGCTGGCCAGCTCCCTGGCGAAGTCGAGCCCGCCGGCGAAGGCAAGCTGGTAGCCGATCTTGTAGAAGGAGACGATGCCGTCGAGTTCGCGCACTGCCTGCTCGGCTTGCTTCACTGTCGGCACGTCGAGGCCGACGATGAGCCGGTCGCGCATGCTATTGGCGATCATGCCTCGATCCGGGTGGACAGCAGGCGCGAGGTCTCGATCAGCGTGCGGCATAGGTGCTCCATCGATTTGTGCAGTCTTTCGTCACGGAAATTTCCATCCTCGTCGAAGGCGTCACCGCCGTCGGGCACCGAGCATTCCGGCGTCACCACCTCCATCTGGCAACGCACCAGCACCGCGCGCAGATGGTTGATGCAGCGGATACCGGCAAAGTGCCCGTTGGAGGACGAGCAGAGGCCAACGACCTTGCCGGCCAGCGGCCTGACTGGCCGGCCACCATCCCTGCGCACCCGGCTCACCCAGTCGATCGTGTTCTTGAGCAGCGGCGGAATGGAGCCGTTATATTCGGGTGTGGCGATCAGCAGCCCGTCATGGGCGACAATCAGACGGCCGAGTTTCTGGGCGTTTTCGGGAACGCCTTTTTCCTTTTCCAGGTCCTCGTCCATGATCGGCAGGGGGTATTCGGCGAGCGAGATGCGGGTCACCTCGGCACCTTGCATGGCGAGTTCCTTTTGCGCCACGTCGGCGGCCCTGCCGCTGTAGGCGCCGCTGCGCACCGAGCCGGCGAAGACGAGGATTTTCGGGATCACTGCCATTGGCCACCCTTGTTCCCGGACAGGTACAGCCAAGGACGGCTCAAATCAACGGCTGGATAGGGGAATAGGGCAGTAGGGGAATATGGGAGTAGAAAATAGCCTGGAAATGGAACCCTTCATCCCTACTCCCTTACCCCCTTCTCCCTTAGTGCGCCTCGCGGCGATAGATCCACAGCTGCGTCGGCGGGATGTTGCGGAGGATGAAATCGAAATGTTTGACCGTATAATTGCCGCGGCCGGGTGGGATCGGCGACATCGGGCCATAGGTCAACTGCACGATCGGCCGTCCGGCCGGGATGCGGTCGAGCAGGCTCTCGATATAGGCGATGCGCTGGGCGACCGGAAAGTTGAGCAGCGGCACGCCCGAAACGACGGAATCGAAGATCATCCCGCTCTTGTCGCCAAGCGTGGCGTTGAGGTTGAAGGCGTCGCCCTCGATGACGTTGACGCCGGGATAGAGCCGCCGCAGGTGACGAACGAAATCCGTGGAATATTCGACAGCGTAGAGGTTTTCGGGGCGTACGCCCTGGGCGAGGATGGCGCGGGTGATGACGCCGGTACCGGGACCGACCTCGAGCACTGGCAGGCCGGATTTAGGATTGACGATCGAGGCCATCTTGCGCGCGGTGATCGAACTGGTCGGCACGATCGAGCCAACCGTCTTCGGCTTGTCGATCCAGCCCTTGAAGAATTTGAGTTCGTCGTCGAACTTTTCGACAAGCGCCTTCCGCAGTCCAGGGCCACGTGTCATGCAAGCTCTCCTCAGCGCTCCCCGCAAAGTTACTTAGCACCTGAGCGGTGCTAGGCAAGGCGCGGCCGGACGCATGTCGTGGATAAGATAATTTTCGTCGCGTCTCAAGGGGTGACGCGATTCAAGGATTTACGCGTGGCAAATCGGCTTACGCGGGCCAAAGTGCATCAACGCTCGCCGAAAGACTCGAAGAAATCCTTCATACGGGCGAAAAAGCCGCTCGATTGAGGCGAATTGTCCTGCGAGGAGAGCTGTTCGAACTCCTCCAGAAGTTCGCGCTGGCGCCGGGTCAGGTTCTGCGGCGTCTCGACCGCGGTCTGGATGTAGAGGTCGCCGACATTGGGCTGGCGCAGCACAGGCATGCCCTTGCCCTTGAGGCGGAACTGGCGCCCGTTCTGTGTGCCTTCGGTCACCTTGACCTTGGTCTGCGTGCCGTCCAGCGTCGTCACCTCGAAGGAGCCGCCAAGGGCTGCCGTCGTCATCGAGATCGGCACCTTGCAATACAAGTCGGCGCCGTCGCGCTGGAAGAACTCGTGCGGTTTGACCGCCAGGAAAATATAGAGGTCGCCCGAGGGCCCGCCGCGCAGGCCGGCTTCGCCCTCATTGGCAAGGCGGATGCGGGTGCCGTCCTCGATGCCGGCCGGGATGTTGACCGACAGCGAACGCTCCTCGGTGACGCGGCCCTGGCCGGCGCATTTCGGGCACGGATCCTTGATCGTCTGGCCGCGCCCCTGGCATTGCGGGCAGGTCCGCTCGATCGAGAAGAAGCCTTGCGTGGCGCGCACCTTGCCGTGGCCGTTGCACATCGAGCAGGTGACGGGCTGGGTGCCGGGCTTGGCGCCGCTGCCCGAACATTCAGAGCACGAGATCGACGCCGGCACCCGGATCTGTGCGGTCTTGCCGGCAAAAGCCTCTTCCAGGGTGATTTCCATGTTGTAGCGCAGGTCGGCGCCGCGCTCGCGGCCGCCCGACGAGCGGCGCTGGCGCCCGCCCATCATGTCGCCGAAAATGTCCTCGAAAATGTCGGCGAAGCCGCCGGCGCCAAAGCCTTGGGCCCCGCCATTCATGCCGCCCTGTTCGAAGGCGGCGTGACCGAAGCGGTCATAGGCCGCGCGCTTCTGCGGGTCTTTCAGCGTCTCGTAGGCTTCGTTGATTTCCTTGAACTTGTGCTCGCAGGAATGGTCGCCGGGGTTGCGATCGGGATGGAATTGCATGGCGAGCTTGCGGAAAGCGCTCTTGAGCTCCTTCTCATCGGCGCCTTTTTGCACGCCCAGCGTCTCGTAGAAATCAGCTTTCATTTTTTCCCGCTGTCCGGATGCTCAACGTCTTGAAGCATTGTTGCGTCTCTTGCCGGCACTGACGCTTCGATTTAGGTGCGATGGAAGGGGGATGCCAGTGTCGACGCGGCTTTGCCTGCATTTTTTCAGCAAGGCCCGCTGTTTTTCTGCAAGGGGTTGCAAAAAAGCCCGGCCTTCGCCGGGCTTTTCGCTTTATCTTGCCGTCAAACGGTTCAGGCCGACTTCTTCTTGTCGTCGTCTTCGTCGATTTCCTCGAAATCGGCGTCGACAACGTCACTGTCCTTGGCGGCGTCCGCCTTGGCGTCGGCTTCCGCCGCTTCCTTCTGCGAAGCCTCGTACATGGCTTGGCCAAGCTTCATAGAAGCCTCGGCCAGCGCCTGGCTCTTGGCTTCGATGTCGGCCGCGTCGTCGCCTTCGGTCGCGGTCTTCAGCGCCGCGATCGCGTCGGAGATCGCCGTGCGCTCGCCTTCCGAAACCTTGTCGCCATATTCCTTCAGCGACTTCTCCGAGGAATGCAGCAGCGCTTCGGCCTGGTTGCGGGCCTCGACCAGCGCACGCCGCTTCTTGTCGGTCTCGGCATTGGCCTCGGCGTCCTTGACCATCTTCTCGATGTCGGCGTCCGAAAGACCACCCGATGCCTGGATGCGGATCTGGTGCTCCTTGCCGGTGCCCTTGTCCTTGGCCGAAACGTTGACGATGCCGTTGGCGTCGATGTCGAAGGTGACCTCGATCTGCGGTACGCCGCGCGGCGCCGGCGGAATGCCGACCAGGTCGAACTGGCCGAGCGCCTTGTTGTCGGCGGCCATTTCGCGCTCACCCTGGAAGACCCGGATGGTCACTGCCGACTGTGAGTCCTCGGCCGTCGAGAACACCTGGCTCTTCTTGGTCGGGATCGTCGTGTTGCGTTCGATCAGGCGGGTGAACACGCCACCCAGCGTCTCGATGCCGAGCGACAGCGGCGTCACGTCGAGCAACAGCACGTCCTTGACGTCACCCTGCAGCACGCCGGCCTGGATGGCGGCGCCGAGAGCGACGACCTCATCCGGATTGACGCCCTTGTGCGGCTCCTTGCCGAAGAACTGCTTCACGATTTCCTGGATCTTGGGCATGCGGGTCATGCCGCCGACCAGGACGACTTCGTCGATCTCGCCCGCCTTCAGGCCGGCATCCTTCAACGCCGCCTTGCAAGGGGCAATCGTGCGCTGGACGAGGTCGTCGACCAGCTGCTCGAACTTGGCGCGCGTCAGCTTCAGCGTCAGGTGCTTCGGCCCGGTCGCGTCGGCGGTGATGAAGGGCAGGTTGATTTCGGTCTGGGTGGTCGACGACAGCTCGATCTTGGCCTTTTCAGCCGCCTCCTTGAGGCGCTGCAGGGCAAGCTTGTCGTTCTTCAGGTCGATACCCTGTTCCTTCTTGAACTCGGCCGCCAGGTATTCGACCAGGCGCATGTCGAAATCCTCGCCGCCGAGGAAGGTGTCGCCATTGGTCGACTTGACCTCGAACACGCCATCGCCGATTTCGAGCACCGAAATGTCGAACGTGCCGCCGCCAAGGTCATAGACGGCAATGGTCTTGCCTTCCTTCTTGTCGAGGCCATAGGCAAGCGCTGCCGCGGTCGGCTCGTTGATGATGCGCAGCACTTCAAGGCCGGCGATCTTGCCGGCATCCTTGGTCGCCTGGCGCTGGGCGTCGTTGAAATAGGCCGGAACGGTGATGACCGCCTTCTCGACCTTTTCGCCGAGATAGGCTTCCGCCGTCTCTTTCATCTTCTGCAGGATCATGGCCGAAATCTGCGAGGGCGACTGCTTCCTGCCGCCGGCTTCGACCCAGGCATCGCCATTGTCGCCCTTGACGATCTTGTAGGGGACAAGCTTCTTGTCCTTCTCCGTCACCGGATCGTCATAGCGGCGGCCGATCAGGCGCTTGACCGCGAAGATGGTGTTTTCAGGATTGGTGACCGCCTGGCGCTTGGCCGGCTGGCCGACCAGACGTTCGTCGTCGCCCGAGATGGCGACGATGGAAGGCGTCGTGCGCGCGCCTTCTGCATTCTCGATTACCTTGGGCTCCTTGCCATCCATGATGGCGATGCAGGAGTTGGTGGTGCCGAGATCGATACCGATTACTTTTGCCATTTCTCTAGTCTCTCCGCTAAGCAGGCTCTCAGGACCCGTACAGGCGTTCCGACGAAAGCCCCTGTTCACAAGAAATCCCGTTCCGGCAACCGGCGTTCCGGCGCCGAACGGCTTGGCGCGTATATAAGAACAGGCGGCATCGCGCGCAAGCATTCTGCGCAGGCCTTCCATGAACCTTTCCATCTCCGCCCGCGACTGATCTCCAGGTGCCGCATGGTGCGGCCCGGAAAGGAAGCCCCCATGACCAATAACCCAGAGGCTCTGAGGTCTCCGGGAACAACAGGAGCTCGGCGCGACCACCGCCTTCGGGACGGGGTCGATGCGCTGGGCTTTCCGCTGATTCCGTTGACCCTGCGTAAGACCAGGCGTATCGTCGTCTTGAGGAAAGCAGACAATTCGATCAGGGAAGAACGAGCCGGACCGCCGCGCCTTGCCCTGATTTGCGCGGCCAGCCCCGACGTTCTCCCGTCGACTACGGGGGGTAGTGTCATGTCTCGCATCCGCGGCTCGTTCGTGTCGTCTCTTGATGGCGGCTTGCGCCGTGCTGTGCATCCAGGCGGGTTGCTGGCGCTGGCACTCGGCCTGTGGCTGGGCGCCGCGCAGGCGCAGGAAACCCGGATCATCTATCCCGGCTCGATGGCGGTGACCGGATTCTCCGGCACCATCATTCCCAATTTCGACCCCCCTGATTCCGAAAAAGAGGGCCTGCCGCCCGGCGTCGATCCGGTCGACGAAACCTTCATCGACCCCACGCGCGCCACCTTGCGCGTGTTCGACGTTTCGCATCTGGGCGGCCCAGCCTCCGGCCAGCTGGTCAACACGCCGCCGCCCTTCGAGGTGACGGCGGAGCAGATCGGCCAGGTGTTCGGCGTCACCTATGATGACGGCGTGCGCGACGGCGTTCCATCGGGCATTCCCAATCTCTATGCCGGCGCCACCTCGCTGCACGGCATCCGTATCGTCACCCCGGATGCCGACGATGACGGCCGCCCCGAGAGGCAGCGCCGCGGCGCTGCCGGTGCCACCTTCATGGATGGCCAGTTCGGCACCGAAAACGGTGGTGGGCCGGGCACCGTCTGGAAGATCGACGGCATCACCGGCCAGGTCTCCAAATTCGCCGACATCGACACCAACAGCGGTCCCGGCATCGGCAATCTCACTTTCGACGCCACTCACCGCGAGTTCTTTGCGTCCGATCTCGACACCGGCCTGATCCATCGCATCGACGCCGAAGGCAGACTGATCGACAGCTTCGATCACGGCGTTGCCGGCCGGCCCACGCATGGGCTCGCTCCCGTCGCCGACGATGGTTCGGTGATGGACATACAAGGTGCCGCCTTCGATAGCGAAGACCCCGACAGCTGGGGCTACACGCAGGACGAGCGCCGCGTCTGGGGTGTCTCCTACCATGGCGGCCGGCTCTACTATTCGGTCGGCGAAAAGTCGGAAATCTGGTCGGTGGGCATCGCTCGCGACGGCAGTTTTGCCGGTGACCCGCGCTGGGAACTGATGGTCAGGGCCGACAAGGACTACGCCGTCACCGACATCGCCTTCGACAACAGCGGCTTCATGTACCTGGCCCAGCGCGGTCCGGTCGAGAACCGTTACGATTACAGCCAGTTCGCCGATTCCGGTAAAGGCGAGGTCATCCGCTATTTCCGGGAGAACCCGGACGATCCGGAAACGGAATCGGTCTGGGTCGAAGTGCCGCAGGAATATGCGGTCGGCTTCCCCCAAGGCAACCGGCAGTCGGCCGGCGGCCTCGACCTGCAATATGGCTATGACGCCGACGGCAATCTCGACAGCTCCGTCTGCACGCAGACGCTGGTCAACACGGGCGACAAGCTGCGCGACAATCCTTCACTCGCCGAACAGCTCGCAGCCGGCGGGCCGCTGGCCGTACACGGTGTGCAGATCACGCCGAAAGAGCTGGTCAAGCCGGCTAATGTGCCGCCCTTCGGCTCATGGTTCGTCGACTTCGACGGTTATTTCGAAGACCCGGAGGTCGAGGGCCATGTCGGCGATGTTGCCGTCTGGCACCCTTGCGAGGGCCGCGCCGGCTATTACGAGGAAATCCCGGGCGGCTACCTGCCCCCCTTCTACCCGCCGGATTTCCCACCACCCGGCAACCTGCCTCCATGTCTCGACGTCGACGACGTCCAGTATTACTGCACGCCTTCCGGCCTCGAGGCCGATCTCTATCTCCATGACCATGCCGGCTTCGGCGGCGATTCGATCAAGGTCCAGTCCAGGACGCCAGGCGTCGGGGTGACATCATCCCAGTCGCATGCGCCCGGCAAGCCTTACACGATCGACATCACCGGCCACTATCCGGGCGACACAGTCGATGTCGGGCTCTGCTTCTACAGGAAGTCCGACAAGGACAAGGGTGGCTATTACCCTTGCTGCAAGATGACTTTGCCGCTCAGAACCCCAGCCGCCAGCTGCGAACGTTGAGGAGGGGAAGATGAAAAATCTCGCACTCTCCCCGCTCGCAACGAACGTCCAAACAACCGTCATGGAGACGATCATGAAACCCCTGTCATACGCCAGGCGCGGCGCGCGCTGGCTGATGGCGGCCGGTATCGCGGTCGCCATGTTCACCCCGGTGCAAGGCTTTGCAGAAGACGCTGCCTCGATCACCCCGGAGCTGAAGCTCGATCTCGACAGTTCGCGCGTCGTCACTCCGAGGCCTGACCAGGTGGTGCCTTTCTTCACCAAGACAGGCGTTCAAAGAGGCTGCGATTACGTCGTCTACTCGCTGAGCTTCGGCTTGCGCGGCGATCCGCAGGGCCTTGCCGACCCGAGCCTCGAGGCCAGGCTGAAGAAGGTCAGGATCGACTTCAAGGACCAGCTTCCGCACGGCCTTGCGATCATCAACGTCAACGTGTCCGGCGACGGCACGGATTCGTCCGGCGGACCACTGCCGGGTGCAACGATCAGCACTTCGGCAAATCCGAACGATACTGCCACGGTTTCCGATTTCCGCATCTCCACGTCCGATGTCGACGGCGTCGGCGCTGCCAACGAGCGTGTGATCAACTTCGCGATCACGGCCAAGATCGATCGTGCGGCATTTCCCGCGCCGACGATCGTCGACAACCAGGGCATGATCAAGGTGACGGCCGGACCGGGCACCGGGACCATCATCCCATCGCAGGATCCGGGCAAGCCCGACGACGGTGACTTCAAGACCGGCGTGAAGACCTCGATCAAGATCGACGTCACCAAGTGCAATCCGCCACCGCCACCTCCCGGCAAGGAATGCTTCAAGGTGGAACGCGGTACGGTCGACTGCGTGCCCGGCGGCGGCGCCTTCATCTATCACATGCCGGTCGGCCCGGAGATGGGCGGCAAGTGGGTGCAGGTGTCGACGAGCACGCCCGGCATCAACATCATCCCCGATACCCAATTGGTGCCGGCGGGCGGCGGTGTGCTCAACTGGAAGATCGTCGGTGCCTCGCCCGGCGACGTCATCCACCTCATCGTCACCGGCATCGAAACCTATGCCGGTCCGAAGGAAGGCTGGGGCCTGTGCTGCACGCAGACGATCGACATCGTCATCCCGCGTGACCAGAGGTGCCCGCCCAGGGACAAGGAGCCGGACCTCAAGGTCGAGAAACGCGCCGACGTGACGCGTTGCACGATGGGCGGCGGCTGCGACTTCACCATCAGGGTCACCAATGTCGGCACCGGAGCCTACCACGGCAAGATCGTGCTCGACGAGGTGACGCTGCCGGCCGGCTCGACGCTCGATTCAGGGCCAAATCCACCTTGGGTCTGCGTACCCGGAACCACCCCGATGACCTGCACCTATCCGGTGACCACGCTCAATCCGGGGGCCTCCGTCGACCTCAAGCTCGGCTTCAAGCCGGCCGGAGGCTGGCAAGGCGGTGCTTTACGCAACTGCGCCACCTACAATTATGGCGCCAGCGGCAAGCCGCTGTTCGGCAGCCAGTCGAACGATCGCGGCTGTGCCTCGATCCCGATCTGCCGGCGCGGCGACCGTGACCGCGACTGCCGGCCGCCGGTGGAGAAGAAGGTCGACCTGATCCTGAAGAAGCGTGCCCGCGTCCCGGTCTGCTCGGCCGACGGCATCTGCACCTTCGTGATCGACATCATCAACAACGGCAGCGCCACCTACAATGGACCGCTGACGGTGATCGACAGCTATCCGGGCGGCGCGCCGTCGTCCTCGACCTTCGGCCCGAACCCGCCCTGGACATGCGGACCGAACGGCCCCGGCCAGTTCCGTTGCGACAATGCCGGCATCTCGCTGCCTGCGGGCGCCTCGACGCCGATCTTCGTGAAGGCGGTCATGCCGGCCGGCTACCAGTCGGACACTGTCGAGAATTGCGCTGAGGTGAAGCCCATCCCCGGTGAAAACGACCTCACCAACAACAAGGCCTGCGCCAAGGAACGCTTCCGTCATCCCAATGGCGGCAAGCCGACCCTGCGCATCACCAAGGTGTGCAACGGCTCGCTCGCCGGTGCCGCGGTCGTCTCTTGCCGCATCACCGTCATCAGCCTTGGCACCGCTGCCCCCACCGGTCCGGTGCGGGTCAACGATGCCGCCACGTTGGTGGCCGGCGGCGCGCCCGTCCAGATCCAGACCGTCACCCCTGACGGCGCGGAATGGGCGTGCGGACCGGTTCCGGCCAATGCGCTGTCGTGCCAGATTCCCGGTGCCGTCATGACACCTGGAACCAGCCGCCACTTCGACGTGACGGTCTCGGCGAATGGCGCGTTCGAAAACTGCGCGCGCGGCTCCTATGGGCCTGCGCCGGGCGACGACGTCGTCTATCCCTTTGGCCAGGCCTGCGCCAAGGGCGGCGGTTCTTCGACCATCCGTGTCGAAAAGACCGGCGACCGCGAATGCAGGCTCGGCCAACCCTGCTCGTTCGAGATCACCATCACCAATGACGGAGCGACCGCCTTCTCCGGGCCGGTCCGCATCGGCGATGCGATCGGCGTGGAGGGGCTCGGCAGGCTTGAAGGCGTTGAGATCACCTCGATCGATCCGCCCTTCGGCTGCTCGCCGGAACCGGCAACCTTGCCTGCGTCCTGCATTGCCAACCTGACGCTCGGCGCCGGCGAAAGCCGGGTACACCATGTCACCGTGGTCATTCCCGACGACGGCCGCCTGGCCAATCTGCAGGGCAATGTCAGCGGCCAGAATTGCGTCGGCGTGCTGTCTCCCGACACACGCGTGCAGGGCGGTGGCGACGTGCTTGTCGGCGATCAGACCAATGTGCAGGGCGATCGCGGCAAGGCCTATGCCTGCCATCCCTTCACCATTAGCCAGGAGACGAGGAAGGAATGCTCGCAAGGCTTCGTCATGAACGATGCCGGCCGCTGCGTTTGCCCCGAAGGCACCACCTACCGCAACGGCCAGTGCTCGCCGGGCGGTGGTATCGTGCCGAAGCCGGAACAGCCGAAACGCTGTGTGCTGCTCGAGGGCCAGATCCGCACCGAGGACGGACGCTGCGTCTGCCCACGCGGAACCGGGCTCGAGAACGGCAGGTGCGTCAGGACCGACAAGCCCGAGCAGTGCACTATCCGTGGCCAGGTCCACAATGCGGATGGCGATTGTGTTTGCCCCAGGGGAACCGAGATCAGGGGCAATGCCTGCCGCCCGATCCAGCCAAAGCCGGAGCAATGCACGATCCGTGGCCAGGTCCACGATGCCGATGGAGACTGTGTCTGCCCGCGAGGGACCGAGGTGCGCAATGGCGCCTGCCGTCCGATCCGGCCGAAGCCTGAGCAGTGCATCATCCGTGGCCAGGTCCACGACGCGGACGGAGACTGCGTCTGCCCGCAAGGCAACGAGGTCAGAAACGGCGCCTGCCGCCCGATCCGGCCAAGGCCTGACCAGTGCACCATCCGTGGCCAGGTCCACGACGCCGACGGCAATTGTGTCTGCCCGAGGGGTACCGAGGTGCGGGGCAATGCCTGCCGGCGCAAGCAGCCGACGCAGGAGCAGTGCGACGTACGCGGCCAGGTCCACAACAAGCGCGGCGAATGTGTCTGCCCGCGCGGCACCGAGGTGATCAACGGCGCATGCCGCAGGCAGGAGGTGGAATGCGCACCGGGCTCGCAGATGATCGATGGCCAGTGCCAGCCGATCATCAGGAGGCGCTGCCCGGAAGGCACCATCGGGCGCTACCCGAACTGCCGGGCGGTCCGCGGACAACCGTCGCTGGAGCTGAACCCCGGCCTGCTGCTGCAGCAGGTGCTGCCACGGCGCAGGCCGCAGGTCGAACAGCGGCAGGATCAGGTTCCAGACAGAATCCTGAAGCTCCAGCAGCAATAACCACCTGCTCGACACGAGACCAGAAACCCCGCCGGAGCAATCCGGCGGGTTTTTCTTCGCAGCTGTGGGGACAAGCGGGAATTGGCCGTAGCATGATCGCGGATAACGGCACGCGTCCCAGCCTGCGCGTCGACCGCGCCTGCACCCTCGACAAGTCGGCTGCGGCGCATTAGGCAGTCGATAGGGTGGCCAACGAGAAGGACACTCGGAAAGGCCGCATCCATGAGCAGAGAGACCCTGATTGCACCATCGGTGCTGGCATCGGATTTTTCCAAACTCGGCGATGAGGTCGAAGCGGTAGCGGCAGCCGGCGCCGACTGGATACATCTCGATGTTATGGACGGGCATTTCGTGCCCAACATCACCTTTGGCCCGCCAGTGATCAAGGCGATCCGCAACCGCACCAAGGCCTTCTTCGACTGCCATCTGATGATTGCCCCGGCCGACCCCTATCTGGCCGCTTTCGCCGAGGCCGGCTGCGACGGTTTGACCGTCCATGCCGAGGCCGGCCCGCATCTTGACCGCTCGCTGCAGACCATCAGGAATCTTGGCAAGAAGGCCGGTGTGTCGCTCAATCCGGCGACGCCGGAAAGCGTGGTCGAATACGTGCTCGACCGGCTCGACCTGATCCTGATCATGACCGTCAATCCGGGCTTCGGCGGCCAGGCCTTCATCCCAGCGATCGTCGACAAGGTGAAGCGGGTCAAGGCCCTCATCGGAGGCCGGCCGATCCGAATCGAGATCGACGGCGGTGTTTCAGCCGAAACCGCGCCGCTGGTCACCGCTGCCGGCGCCGACGTGCTGGTGGCGGGCGCCGCCATCTTCAAAGGCGGCAGCGTCGAGGCTTATCGGCAGAACATCCAGGCGATCCGGACGGCAGCCGATAAGGCAGCCGGTTGACCAGCAGTGTTCCCGCGTCAGCCCTGCATGCCGGCTAAGGTTCTGGTGCCGGGCGGGTTTGTGAAGCTTTTGGGGCAACGGCATCGGATGTGAGCGATTGCCTGATTCGGTTTTCAGCTCCGTCGTCTATGCCCAAAGCAGACAGTTGATCTCGCGCGAATACAAAAGAACAAAAAGAACAGATTCTCCTGCGTGCATACAAACCATGTTAAGTGCCCGCAGGTTGTGAAAAAGCGCGGAATTACAGCACTGAACTCCGAAATGCCGCATATTCCTTTGTGCTAAAGTACAATAACGTGATCTTCTGCTTGAGCAGGCGAATCTTCGCGCTGTATGGTACAAGTACGAGAAGGCGAATGCTTTCGGACTCGAATCGCCCGGGACAAGTCCTGGGGACAAGGAGTCGCTTTGACATACGGAGCTGCCAATCTGAACGACGACGCTGCCGGACCGAAGAGCACGCTTGCCACTACGGTCTATCAGCAATTGCGGGACGATCTTCTCGGCGGTGTCCTTGAAGCCGAGAGCAAGCTGCGGGTCGAGTGGGTGGTCTCCAAATATGGAGCCGGCGCGTCGCCTGTCCGCGAAGCCCTCAATCGCCTCGCCTCGGAAGGGCTTCTCGGCCGGCACGACCAGCGCGGCTTCTTCATCATGCCGGTCAGCGCCTCGGAACTCGAGGAGCTGACGCGCACCCGCTGCTGGCTCGAGGAGCGAGCGCTTCGCGAATCCATCACCCACCGCACCGCCGAATGGGAAGAACAGCTCGTGCTGGCGCTGCATCGCCTGGGACGCGCGTCACGCCTGGCACCGCAGAATCTCTTCTCGCTCAATCCCGATTGGGAGAGGCTGCATCGCATCTTCCACAGGGTGCTGATTTCGGCCTGCCGGTCGCAATGGCTGGTGGGCTTTTGCGACCAGCTCTCCGATCACGCCTATCGCTACCGGCAAATGGCCAATGATGGCGAAGGCGTCCAGCGCGACGATTTCGGCGAGCATCGTCTGATCGCCGAATGTGCCCTCGACGGCAATGCCGACGGTGCCGTCGAGGCCCTGCTCAACCACTACCGGTTGACTGCGGCCATGTGCATGAAGCGCTTCGAGCAGGACGAGGAAACGAAAGAAATCGCCGGCAAACGCGCTCGGCGATAGCAGTCGTCTCCTGGCGGGTCTCTTGTGCTCGTTTCTTGCACGCAACCTGCGTCGGCGCGGCCGGCGTGAACCGCTGTCGGCGGGCTTGACGGCGCGGCCAAGAACCGCGAACTCTCGCCGCCGAGGCATGCCGCGACAGGCGCATGCTCAGCGCCGCAGCACCCCAGGGAAGTCTTCATGAGCAATCATCTGTTCGATGCGTTCCGGTTCCGGATGCCGGCGCCAGCGCGCTTGCTGATGGAAACCGATGATGGCCGCTCGATCACCTATGGCGATATGCTGGCCCGCTCGGCGCAGTTTGCGCATGCGCTCCTGCAACTGGATGTCGAGCCCGGTGACCGCGTTGCCGTGCAGGTCGAGAAGAGCCCGGAAGCGGTCATGCTCTATCTCGCCTGCCTGCGCGCCGGCGCCGTCTTCCTGCCGCTCAACACCGCCTACACGCTGGCTGAGCTGGAGTATTTCTTCGGCGACGCAGAACCACGCCTGGTCGTCTGCGATCCGGCAAGAGCGGCCGACATCGGCGCGCTGGCGGAAAAGACGGGCGCCGTCACCGTCACGCTCGGCCGCGATGGCCGGGGATCGCTGACCGACCAGGCCTCGCGGCTGCCGACGGATTTTCATGACGTGGCGCGCGGGCCGGATGACCTCGCGGCAATCCTCTACACGTCGGGGACCACCGGCCGTTCGAAAGGCGCCATGCTCAGCCACGAGAACCTTGCTTCGAACGCGCGCGTGCTGGTCGAGCACTGGCGTTTCACCGGAGACGACGTGCTGATCCACGCATTGCCGATCTTCCACACGCACGGCCTGTTCGTCGCCACCAACGTCGTCCTGATGGCCGGCGCCTCGATGCTGTTCGAGCAGAAGTTCGATCCGGCCCGCATCGCCTCGCTGCTGCCGCGTGCCACGGCCCTGATGGGGGTGCCGACCTTCTACGTGCGCCTGCTGCAGCATGAGGGGCTGGACCATGAGGCGGCGAAAAACATCCGTGTGTTCATTTCCGGGTCGGCGCCGCTGCTGGCCGAGACGCACAAGATCTGGCGCGAGCGCACCGGCCACGCGATCCTCGAACGCTACGGCATGACCGAGACCAACATGAACACCTCGAACCCCTATGAGGGCGAGCGGCGCGCCGGCACCGTCGGTTTCCCCTTGCCCGGCGTCACGCTTCGCATCACCGATCCAGACAGCGGCGCAGCGCTTGCGCAGGGCGAGGTCGGCATGATCGAGGTGAAGGGCCCAAATGTTTTCGGCGGCTATTGGCGCATGCCGGAGAAGACCAAGGCGGAATTCCGCGCCGGCGGTTTTTTCATCACCGGCGATCTCGGCATGACCGACGCCGACGGCTACGTCCACATCGTCGGTCGCGGCAAGGACCTGATCATATCGGGCGGTTACAACATCTACCCGAAGGAGCTCGAAAGCGAGATCGATGCGCTCGACGGGGTTAGCGAAAGCGCCGTCATCGGCGTTGCCCATCCGGATTTCGGCGAAGGCGTCACCGCCGTGGTCGTGCGGGCGCCGTCATCGCGGATCACCGGTGCCGAAATTCTCGGCGCTATCGCCGGACGGGTGGCGAAATACAAGCATCCGAAGCGCGTGATCTTCGTCGATGAACTGCCGCGCAACACCATGGGCAAGGTACAGAAGAACCTGCTGCGCGACACCTACAAGGACATATACGCATCATAGTCGCGCGGTGCCCGGGGCAGCGGCGCCTTACTCCTTGCGCGCCCTTTCGACCCGACTACCGGAGCCCCACAAGGCGCGCTTCAGCAGGTTGCGCTTGCGCGGCACGAGGTTGATGTCGCTGACAAGCTTGGCGCCGCCCTCGCGCCGTTCGAGGGTGATCTTGCGGCTGTGGAAGGCTTCCAGCTCGGCACGGTGCGCCACGCTGATGATGGTGACATCGGGCAATTCGCGGATCACCGTCGCCATCATGGCGTCCTGGCTCTTCTCGTCGAGCGCCGAGGTTGCTTCATCCAGCACGACGATATCGGGGCGGTGCAGCAGCAGGCGCGCGAAAGCGAGACGCTGCTTTTCGCCGCCCGACAGCGTCTGGTCCCATGGCGCTTCTTCCTTGATCCTTTCGGCAAGATAGGCCAAGCCGACCTTGTCCAGGGCGGCCTTGATCTGTTTGATCGTCCACTTGTCCGCGGCCGCGGGATAGGCGACCGCGCGGCGAAGCGTGCCCGAGGGGATGTAGGGACGTTGCGGCAGCATGAACAGTCGCCTGTCGGCATGAAAATTGACGCTGCCGCCGCCCCATGGCCACAGGCCGGCAACGGCCCGCACCAGCGTCGACTTGCCCGAGCCGGATTCGCCAGCCACCAGCACACGCTCGCCCGGTTCGATCGCAACCTCGGTTTCCTTGACCACGGAGGTGCCGTCGTCGAGCGTGACGGAGAGATCGTCGAGGCTGAGCATCGCACCGTCTTCGGTTTCGCCGTGCTGGATGCGTCCGAGCGCGTCGCTCTGCTCCGCACGCTCGAGCCCGTCGAGCGACATCATCAGCGAGGCGATGCGTCGCGCCGAGGCGTTCCAGTCGGCAAGACGCGGGTAGTTGTCGACCAGCCATCCGAACGCGCCCTGCACGATGGCGAAGGCGGAGGCAGCCTGCATCACCTGTCCGAGCGACATCGAGCCTTCGAGGAATTTCGGCGCGCAAAGCAGGACCGGCACGACCGGTGCAAACAGGCTCGACCCCTGCGACACCAGCGCCGTGCGCATGTGCTGGCCCGTCAGCAGCGCCCATTGCCTGAGCACATGACCGAAATTCCTGTCGATGCCGCTGCGCTCCTCCTCCTCGCCGCCGAGCAATGCGATGCTCTCGCCGTTTTCGCGTACCCGCGTCAGCGTGTAGCGGAATTCGGCTTCCGCCTGGTTCTTCTGCTCGGAGAGGCGGACGAAATGCCGGCCGATGACCACCATCGACGTGGAGGTGATGGCGGCATAGATGACTGCGGTGATGACGAGGAAGCCGGGAATGGTCAGGTTTTCGCCACCGATCGGCAAAGTGAGCGCGCCGCCGATCGTCCACAGCACCACGATGAAGGTCGAGGCCGACAGGAACGCATTGAGGACGCCGGAGATGAAATCGACCGGTGACTCGGTGGCGATCCGCAGATCCTCCGTGAGGCGGGCTTCGGGGTTCGAGTGGTCGCCGGCGACGAGATTCAACTGGTAGTAGCGGCCATTGGCAAGCCAGCGTGCGATGACGGCGGTGGTCAGCCAGGAACGCCAGCGGCGCTGGATCGTCATGCGCAGATAGACCTGCGCGACCACAAGGCCCGCGCTTCCAGCGACGAGCGGCAGGAATATGGCGCTAAGCACATAGACGGTGTGGACGTTGCGTTGCTCGATGGCGTCGAAGAAGGAGCGGTTCCAGACGTTGATCCCGTACTGAAAGCCGACATTGACGCAGATCAGGATCAACAGCCCGATCGTGAGCGGCCAGGCAAGCCCATCGCCGCGCCTGGCCCAGTAGCCGCGCCCGCTGATCCAGAAACGCCGCAGCAGGTATTTCCGGCGCGCCTGCTCGGCTTCTTCGGGCGTCAGTTGCGGATCCGGCTCGACAGCCTCCGGGGGCGGTCCCGGCTGGCCGTCGACCTCGGGGGCAGCTTCGGCAGTCGGCGGTTTTTTTCCGCGCAGATCCTCGTGGCGCGGCCTGTGGTCACGCGGCGCTTGCTGTCGCGGCTTCAAGGCACCGCGCGGTTTGATGCCGTCGGCCTGTTTCAATTTGGGTTTCGCCTCGGACATACGCTCCGACAACGACCTCAAAATCAAAAGGTTTCACGACGACAGCCGATATCAATGCGCAGTGCCGTAGCCGGCTCCAAAAACCTTTTCGCCGCCGATCCAGACGCCCTTCGGGTCGAGATCGTCCGACAGCGCGACAATATCCGCAGCCGTGCCGTTGGCGAATCGGCCAAGCCGGTGCGACTGGCCGATTGCTTGCGCCGGATAGAGCGAAGCCATGCGCAAGGCCTCGGAAAGCTCGACCCCGATGACGCGGTGGGTGAAACGAATGGCCGAGATCATGTCGAGATCGGCGCCCGCCAGCGTTCCGTCGCCGAGCCGCAGGCTGCCATGCCTGCGATAGATGGTACGGCCGTTGAGCGTGAACGACGTCATGTCGGTGCCGATTGTCGCCATGGCGTCGGTGACCAGAACGATCCTGGCCGGCCCCTGCTTGGCGCGCAGTGCGATCTTGATGGTGGCCGGATCGACATGGATGCCGTCGGCGATGAGACCGGCCGACAAGGTGCCGATGTCGATGGCGGCGCCCGCCAGGCCAGGCTCGCGATTGCCTATCTGGCTCATCGCATTGAACAGGTGGGTAACCATCGAGGCGCCCGCCGCGGCAAAGGCGCTGGCGGTGGCGTAGCCGGTGTCGGAATGGCCAAGGCTGACGATGACGCCGGCCTTAGTCAGCGCCGCGACGCGAGCCGGCTCGACGGATTCGGGCGCGATGGTGGTCAGCAGCACCGGCAGCTTTTGCCGCGCCGCGATCAGCATCGCCTGGTCGGCATCCGTCATCGGCCGGATCAGCGCCGGATCATGCGCGCCCTTGCGGGCGACCGACAAATGCGGGCCTTCGAGATGCAGCCCGAGAAAGCCAGGCACCTTCTGGCGCGCCGCCGCCTCGCCGGCGGCAACAGCGGCGGCCGTGATTGCAGGCGTGTCGGTGATCAGCGTCGGCAGCAGCGCCGTCGTGCCGAAGGGCGCGTGCGCGCGGCAGATGGTCTCGATGGAAGCGATATCGGGATGGTCGTTGAGCATGACGCCGCCGCCGCCATTGACCTGCAGGTCCACGAAGCCCGGCACCAGCAGGCCGTCACCGGCGTCGACGAGGGCGATGTCCGAGGGGACGGCGCCCGTGGGCAAAATGGCCTCGACGAGACCGTCGCGCACGACCAGCGCGTGGCCTTCATGCCAATCGTCGCCGTCGAAAATCCGGGCGCCAGTCAGGGCAAAGCGATTGCTCATACGGTCTCCGTCACCTTGCGAAGATTGCGCGGCGTGTCCGGGTCGAGACCGCGATGGCGGGCAAACGCCTCGACGAACATGTAGAAGGAGACGATCAGCGTCAGCGGATCGGTCAGCGGATGGCCGGTGGCGACATGCGGCAGGCGCACGGCGCGTTGGGCAAGTGCCGAGGTGACGAACACCGGCGCGCCCTTGGCCGCCAGGCTGTCGGCGGCCTCGGCAATCGACGGTTCGGACGCGTCGCGCGCGGCCAGCGCCAGCACCGGAAAATCAGGGCCGACCAGCGCCAGCGGGCCATGCATGACCTCGGCGGCGCTGTAGGCTTCCGCATGCATGCCGCAGGTCTCCTTGAATTTCAGCGCAGCCTCATTGGCCATCGCCGCCGACGGTCCGCGGCCGAGGATGAACAACGACTTCTGCTTCTCGATCGTCTCAGAGAGCACGCTCATCCAGTCGCAGGCGATCGCCTTGCCGAAATGCTCCGGCAGGCGGGCAAGCGCCGCCAGTAGCGCATCGTCGCCGGTGGCATGCGCCATCAGAGCGAGGCCGGCGACGGCCGAATTGATGAAGGTCTTGGTGGCCGCGACGCTGCGCTCGGGGCCGGCCAGGATATCGATAGCATAGTCCGAGGCACGCGCCAGCGGCGAATCGGCGGTGTTGGTGATGGCGACGGTCAGCGCGCCTCCCGCCCGCGCGGTTTCGGCCATGGCGACGATGTCGGGGCTCTTGCCCGACTGCGAGATCGCCAGGCAGGCCGAGCCGGCGAGCCTGAGCTTGCGGCCATAGATCGAGGCGATCGACGGCCCGACCGATGCGACGGCCAGGCCTGCGGTCAGCTCGACGGCGTATTTCATGAAGGTGGCGGCATGGTCGGATGAGCCGCGCGCCACGGTGACGACGAACTGCGGGTCGCGTTCACGGATGCCGCGCCCGGCTTCGGTCAGCACGGCGCCGGAGCCGTCGAGCAGGCGGGCGACGGCCTGTGGGACCTCCTCGATCTCGCGCCGCATATGGGTCATCTCTGTCGACATGGTCGGCTCTGTCGTGCTCATGGTCGGCCCTCTTCGCTCGGCCCTGTCAGCCGCAGTTCGGCGACGAAATCATAGGCGTCGCCCCGGTAGATAGAGCGGGTGAATTCGATCACCTTGCCGCTCGCCAGATAGGAAATACGTTCGATGTGCAGGCCGGCAATGCCTGGCGGCACTTCGAGCAGGCGCGCGTCGCTGTCGCCGAGATTGGCGGCGGAAATGCGCTGCACCGCCCGCACCGGCCGATTGCCGGTCAATTCCAGCGCGGCATAGAGCGAGGAGCCTATGTCGGCCGGGTCGGGCAACACGCTGGCCGACAGCGAGGCCCGCTCGATCGCCAGCGGCGTGTCGTTGGCAATGCGCAGGCGCGCCACGCGCGCCACCAGTTCGTCCGACGACAGGCCGAGCACCATCATTTCGTCGGGCGAAGGTGCGTAAAGGCCGCGGTCGAGCCATGCCGAACGCACCACCATGCCGCGCCGCGCCATGTCCTCGGTAAACGAGGTCAGCCGCGACAGCGACTGTTCGACACGCTCCATGCGCGGCGCCACGAAGGTGCCGGAGCCGTGGCGCTGCACCAGGATGCCGCCCTTGACCAGATCCTGCACCGCCTTGCGCACGGTGACCCGCGAAATATCGGCCTTGGTGGCGATGTCGCGCTCGGAGGGCAGCGCGTCGCCCGGCCCGATCAGGCCGCGATTGACCGCGTCCTCGATGCTCTTGCGCAGCTGCAGATAAAGCGGCGCGCCGCTTTGCGCCTGATGTTTCAGCGTGGCGAAGATCTGGTCGGCGGCCTCGCTCATCGAGTTGCCTCCGCGTGTCCGGCGAAAAGGCGAACCGCCATCTGCACCGCGCCGCCCAGCGCGTCGTCGAGCGGCGGCTTCAGCAGCGCCCGGTAGCGGGCAGACAGGCGCGGCGCGTAGAGCGGCGCCAGCCCGCCGAGAAGGCACAGCGGCGCGTCGTCGGCGAGATCGAGCGCGCCGAGCGAGGCTTCGACATCGGCAACCACCCTGTCGAGGATCCAGTTGGCGACGCTGTCGCCCTTCTCGGCGTGTTCGAACACCTTGGGTGCGAAGCCGCCGAAATCGCCGGGCTTGGCATTGGTGGTGAATTCGACGACATCCTCCGGGTTGTTGCGGAAGACGGCCAGCATGCTCTGCGTCAGCGGCGAGCCCGCGCGGACGCCGTCATAGGCAAGCAGTGTCTGTTCGAGCAGGTCGCGGCCGATACGGGCGCCGCTGCCCTGGTCGCCAACCTGGAAGCCCCAGCCGCCGATGGCGCGCGATTTGCCTTGTCTGCGCGCCATATAGGCGGTGCCGGTGCCGAGGATCGCCATGGCGCCGTCACCGGCGCCGACAGCGCCTTCCAGCGCGATTTCGGCGTCGGTCTCGACGCGGCTGATGCTGAATGGCAGGATCGCCTCGAGCTGCTGCCGGTAGGTGCCGACATTGGCGCCGGCAAGGCCGAGAATTGCGGGCGTTCGCGGGATCAGTTCCGGATCCTGCCCGGCGACGAGGAACGCCTGCCTGGCGGCCTCGACGATGTTCGAGCGGGCGCCGGTCAGGTCGGTGCGGATGTTGGCGGCGCCGCTTTTGGCGCGGCCGATCACCGTGCCGTCCGCCGTTGCCAGGGCGGCCCTGCAGCTGGTGCCGCCGCCATCGATTCCGAGCACGAAATTCACGTTGATTTCTCCTCCGGGCGGATAATACCAATAAAATACCAATAGCCAAGGGTTAATTTCCGTTTCAAAAAGTTTAAGCCGTATTTTATTGAAAAATCTGCGTATTTCGGCCGCTCAGCGATTTCCGGCCCGCGAATTCGTTAATGCGTGTGGACAAGTGGTATTTTTTTGGTATTGTTCTGGTATTGGAGGAACCGGGATGGCCGAAACGCGCACCGAAGCGCTTCACAAAAATGCCGAGGGGCTGGATATCCAGCCTCCGGACGCCATCCTTTCCTATTTGGCCGATGCGCAGATCGAAGCCGCCAAGGTGGTGCGCCATGCCATTCCATCCATCGCCAGGGCCGCCGAGATCATCGCCGGCAGGCTGAAGGGCGGCGGCAAGCTTGCCTACGCCGCGGCCGGCAGCTCAGGCCTGATGGCACTGGCCGATGCGCTGGAGCTGCCGGGCACCTTCGGCATTCACCGCGACCGCATCGCCATCCTCATCGCCGGCGGCGACGACGCTTTCCGCACGCTGGCCGGCGGGCCGGAAGACGATACCGAGGAAGCCGCGGCAGCGGTCGCCGAGGCCGGCCTCGGCAAGGGCGACTGCCTGATCGCCATTTCCGCCAGCGGCACGACGCCCTATGCCGTGCGGGCCATCCAGGAGGCTGCCCGCCGCGGCGCTGCCACCATCGGCATCGCCAACAACAGGGACTCTGCGCTGCTGCGCCAGGCACAAACCGCCATCCTGCTCGAAACGCCGCCGGAACTGATCGCCGGCTCCACGCGCATGGGCGCCGGCACTGCCCAGAAGATCGCGCTCAACATGCTGTCGACGCTGACCGCCATCCATCTCGGCCATGTGCATGACGGCTACATGGTCAATCTCATGGCCGACAACATCAAGCTGCGCGACCGCGCGGCGCGCATCGTCGCCGTCGTCAGCGGCCGCGGCACGGACGAAGCGGCCCGCCTGCTCGAAAAGAGCGGCGGCGCGGTTAAGACCGCCATTCTGCTCGCCGCCGGCGCCGACAGCACTGACGCGGCGCAGAAGATACTGGAAGAGGCCGGCCAGAAGTTGCGGCCGGCCCTTTCCGCTATAGAGGGGAGCAAGGGCTCAAAAGCCTCTGTTCTCATCAAAACCGAACCTGAAAAAGGTCAACAGGGAGACTGAGCATGACAACGAAACTACTGACGGCACTGCTTTTGGGCACCAGCATTCTCGGCTCGGCCGGGGTTGCCTATGCCGACGACGTAACGCTTAACATCGAAAGCTGGCGCGGCGACGACCTTGCCATCTGGAAGGACAAGCTGATCCCGGCTTTCGAAGCCAAGAACCCGGGCATCAAGGTCGTGTTCGCACCCTCGGCTCCGACCGAATATGACGCCGCGCTCGGCGCCAAGCTCGCCGCCGGCTCGGCGGGCGACCTGATCACCTGCCGCCCGTTCGACAAGTCGCTTGAGCTGTTCAAGAAGGGCAACCTTGCCGATCTCTCGGCGCTGCCCGGCATGGAGAACTTTTCGCCGGTGGCCAAGTCCGCCTGGCAGACCGACGACGGCAAGGCGAGCTTCTGCGTGCCGATGGCTTCGGTCATCCACGGCTTCATCTACAACAAGGACGCCTTCGACAAGCTCGGCATCAAGGTGCCGGAGACCCGCGACGAGTTCTTCGCCGCGCTCGACAAGATCAAGGCCGACGGCACCTACATCCCGATGGCGATGGGCACCAAGGATCTCTGGGAAGCCGCGACCATGGGCTACCAGAACATCGGCCCCAACTACTGGAAGGGCGAAGATGGCCGCGCAGCACTGATCAAGGGCGATCAGAAGCTGACCGACAAGGACTGGGTCGCGCCGTATGAGGAACTGGCCAAGTGGAAGCCTTATCTCGGCGATGGCTTCGAGGCGCAGACCTATCCGGACAGCCAGAACCTGTTTACGCTCGGCCGCGCCGCCATCTACCCGGCCGGCTCGTGGGAGATCGGCCTGTTCAACACCCAGGCGCAGTTCAAGATGGGCGCCTTCCCGCCGCCGGTCGAGAAGGCCGGTGACACCTGCTACATCTCCGACCATACCGATATCGGCATGGGCCTGAATGCGGCTTCGAAGAACGCCGATGCGGCCAAGACCTTCCTGTCCTGGGTCGCCTCGCCGGATTTCGCCACCATCTACGCCAACGCACTGCCGGGCTTCTTCAGCCTGAACTCCTCGCCGGTGAAGATGGAAGACCCGCTGGCGCAGGAATTCGTCTCCTGGCGCGGCAAGTGCAAGTCGACGATCCGCTCGACCTACCAGATCCTGTCGCGCGGCACGCCGAACCTCGAGAACGAGACCTGGGTTGAATCGGCCAACGTCATCAACGGCACCGATACGCCGGAAGCGGCGGCCAAGAAGCTGCAGACCGGCCTCGACAGCTGGTACCATCCGGCCAAGTAAGAGCTCAGGTAATGGAACCGGCCGGCGCACGCCTGGCCGGTTCCGGACTACCTCATTCAAAGTGCGCCTATTCAGATTGCGATTGTCGGCACCGCCTCCCGGCCTTACCCTCTCTTCGGGGAAGGCTAGCTGATCAGTCGCAGGCCTTTGTTCCTGCCGCATCGGCAGGAATGGTCGGGCCGTGCATCGAGGCATCATCTAGATCGATACCCTTTGGAACCGAGAGACGGCGGGGACCGAACTCATGGCCGCAGATATCAGACCGAAAAGACCGTTCCGCTGGCATATAGGCGTCTTCCTGGCGCCGGCGGTGCTTGTCTACACGGCAATCATGATCCTGCCGCTCGCCGGCACGCTGCAGCTCTCGCTGTTCCGCAACATCGAGCAGCACCAGGTCTTCGTCGGGCTGGAAAACTTCCGCATGCTGTTCGGCGATCCCAACTGGTCGGTGGGTTTCTGGAACGCGCTGAGGAACAACACCTGGTTCTTTATCATCCACATGCTGGTGCAGAACCCGATCGGCGTTATGCTGGCCGCGCTTCTGTCCAGCCCGAGGCTGAGGTTCGCGGCCTTCTACCGCACGGCGATCTTCGTGCCGACCATCCTGTCCTTCGTCATCGTCGGTTTCGCCTGGAAGCTGATCCTGTCCCCGTTGTGGGGCGTAGCGCCGCATCTGATGGATCTCGTCGGTCTGAAAAGCCTGTTCACGCCATGGCTCGGCAAGGAACAATATGCGCTCACCGCACTCAGCCTGATTTCGGTGTGGCAGTTCGTCGGCATCCCGATGATGCTGATCTACGCCGCCCTGCTGTCGATCCCCGAAGAGGTGATCGAGGCCGCCGAATGCGATGGCATCACCGGCCTGGCGCAGTTCTGGAAGATCAAGCTGCCGCTGATCCTGCCGTCGATCGGCATCATCTCGATCCTCACCTTCGTCGGCAATTTCAACGCCTTCGACCTGATCTACACCGCGCAAGGCGCGCTCGCCGGGCCGAACTATTCGACCGATATTCTCGGCACTTTCCTCTACCGCGCCTTCTTCGGCTTCCAGCTGCAGGTCGGCGACCCCAATATGGGCGCGGCGATCGCCACGATGATGTTCCTGATCATCCTCGGCGGCGTCTGCGTCTATCTCTTTCTCGTCCAGACGCGCCTGCGTCGCTACCAGTTCTGAGGGGCCGAGAGATGAGCACCGCCACCCGTTCCGTGCCCCGCACCATCGGCGCCCATGCGATCCTGTTGACCTACACGGTGATCGCGCTGTTTCCGGTGATCCTGGTGATCATGAACTCGTTCAAGTCCCGCGCCGGCATCTTCGGCGCGCCGCTGACGCCGCCGACGCCCAAAACCTTCGACCTGATCGGCTACACCACCGTCATCGGCCAGGGCGACTTCATCCACTATTTCCAGAACAGCCTCGTCGTCACCGTCGCCTCCCTGTTCCTCGTGCTCCTGTTCGGCGCCATGGCGGCGTTCGCGCTGTCGGAATACCGCTTCCGCGGCAACTCGCTGATGGGCCTCTATCTGGCGCTCGGCATCATGATCCCGATCCGGCTGGGCACCGTCGCCATCCTGCAATTGATGGTGGCGAGCGGGCTGGTCAACACGCTGACGGCGCTGATCCTGGTCTACACCGCGCAAGGCCTGCCGCTTGCCGTGTTCATCCTGTCGGAGTTCATGAAGCAGGTGTCCGACGATCTGAAGAATGCCGGCCGCATCGACGGCCTGTCGGAATACACCATCTTCTTCCGCCTGGTGCTGCCGCTGGTCAGGCCCTCGATGGCAACCGTCGCCGTCTTCACCATGATCCCGATCTGGAATGACCTGTGGTTCCCGCTGATCCTGGCGCCGTCGGAAGAAACCAAGACGGTGACGCTCGGCGCGCAGCTCTTCCTCGGCCAGTTCGTCACCAACTGGAACGCTATCCTGGCGGCGCTGTCGCTGGCGATCATGCCGGTGCTGATCCTCTACGTCATCTTCTCGCGGCAGTTGATCCGCGGCATTACTTCCGGAGCGGTGAAGTGAGCGGCGGGGAAGAAGCTATCGTACAGGCCCTCGTCGAGACAGCGAGCCACTATGGATTCCGGGGCGTTCGCGCCAAAAATTTCTACCGAGAGGGGCCGGAGACGATCTGTGTGCTGAACCTTCAGAAGTCTTCCTGGGGTCCGCAATTCTATATCAACGCTGCTGTCTGGTTTGCACGGCTTGGGCCGGAGCGCCGGCCGAAGGAATACAATTGTCACATTCGTTGGCGCGTCAATTCCCAGATGGAAGACGAGCAGTCGAAAGCGTTCGAGCAGGCGCTCAACCTTGAGCATCCCTTGCCTGATGATCAGAGGCTTTCACTGATCAAGGACGGAGTTGATGCCTATGGCTTTCGACTTTTGTCCCGGTGTGACAGCGAAGAAGCAGCCCTGCGGGTCGCAGATGAATGTGAGCCACAGGTGATGGTGGCTCTCGCAGCCCGCAGGCAAGAAAAGGCGAATTGAAATGGCCCAACCCCTGCGTGTCGTCGTCGCCGGCCTCGGCAATATGGGCCGCAGCCATGCGCTGGCCTACCATACCAATCCAGGTTTCCAGATCGCGGCGCTGATCAATCGCTCCGACGTGCCGCTGCCGGACGGGCTGTCGGGTTACGGCATCAGGCGCTCCTTCGACGAGGCATTGCGTGACGAAAAGCCCGATGTCGCCTGCATCGCCACCTATTCCGACAGCCATGCCGACTATGCGGTGAAGGCGTTCGAGGCCGGTTGCCACGTCTTCGTCGAAAAGCCGCTGGCAACGACGGTGGCCGATGCCAGGCGCGTCGTCGCGGCGGCCAAGGCCAACGGCAGGAAGCTGGTGATCGGCTACATCCTGCGCCATCACCCGTCCTGGATCAGGCTCATCGCCGAAGCGCGCAAGCTCGGCGGCCCCTACGTCTTCCGCATGAACCTCAACCAGCAATCCTCGGGCCATACCTGGGAGACGCACAAGCAGTTGATGCAGACGACCTCGCCGATCGTCGATTGCGGCGTGCACTATCTCGACGTCATGCTGCAGATCACCGATGCGAAGCCCGTGGAAGTGCGCGGCATGGGCGTGCGGCTGACCGACGAGGTCGCGCCCTCGATGTACAATTACGGCCACTTGCAGGTGCTGTTCGATGACGGTTCGGTCGGCTGGTATGAGGCCGGCTGGGGGCCGATGATTTCGGAAACCGCCTTCTTCGTGAAGGACGTCATCTCGCCCAATGGCTGCGTGTCGATCGTCATGAAGGAAGGTGTGAAGTCCGATGACATCGACACCCACACCAAGACCTCGACCATCCGCCTGCACAATGCGGCGACCGGCGCGGACGGCAAGTTCGCCAAGCCAGACGAGATGTTGTCGATGGAGGGCGAACCCGGCCATCAGGACCTCTGCGACCTCGAACAGGCCTTCGTGCTGAAGGCAATCCGCGAGGATCTCGATCTCACCAAACATATGGACGACGCGGTCAAATCGCTCGCCGTCTGCCTTGCCGCCGACGAGAGCGTGCGCAGTGGCGCCGCCGTCAAACTCTAGAACAGGGACGAAGCCGTGGGCTCGCTGAACATCGAGAACGTGAAGAAGGCCTTTGGGCCGGTCGAGGTGCTGAAGGGCATCAACCTCGAAGTGAACGACGGCGAGTTCGTCGTTTTCGTCGGGCCGTCCGGCTGCGGCAAGTCGACCCTGCTCAGGGTCATCGCCGGACTGGAGGATTCGACCTCGGGCCGCGTCGTCATCGATGGCGCGGACGTTTCGGCCACGCCGCCGGCCAAGCGCGGCATCGCCATGGTGTTCCAGACCTATGCGCTCTATCCGCATCTGACGGTGAAGAACAATATGGGCCTCGGCCTCAAGCAGGCCGGCACGCCGACCCCGGAGATCGAGCGCCGCATCGGCATCGCCTCGTCGATGCTGTCGCTGGAGCCCTATCTCGAAAGGCGGCCGGCCGAACTCTCCGGCGGCCAGCGTCAGCGCGTCGCCATCGGCCGCGCCGTGGTGCGCGAGCCGAAGCTGTTTCTGTTCGACGAGCCGCTGTCGAACCTCGATGCCGCGCTGCGTGTCAACACGCGGCTCGAGATCGCGCAATTGCACCGCCGGCTGAAGGCGACGATGATCTACGTCACCCACGACCAAGTCGAGGCGATGACCCTGGCCGACAAGATCGTGGTGCTCAACGCAGGGAAAATCGAGCAGATCGGTGGCCCGATGGAGCTCTACAATTCGCCGGCAAATGAGTTCGTCGCCGGCTTCATCGGCTCACCGAAGATGAATTTCGTCGACGGCGCCCGTCTCGGCGAAACCGCCAGGACCATCGGCGTGCGGCCGGAACATCTGACCGTCGACCCGAAATCCGGCTCCTGGAAGGGAACGGTGGTGCACGCCGAGCATCTCGGCGCCGACACCAACCTCTATCTCGACTGCGAGAAGGCCGGGCTGATCACCGTGCGGATTTTTGGTGTTTACGATGCCGAGCCGGGTGCCACGCTGTATGCGACGCCGGATCCGGCGAAGACGTATCGGTTTGGTGCGGATGGGAAGGTGCTGAAGTAGATACGCCGGCGCAGCCCCCTCACCCAGCCTCCGCTTCGCTCGGCTGACCTCTCCCCGAGGGGAGAGGAGATTGTCAGCGCCGACGCCAGTCTCTTCTCCCCAGCGGGGAGAAGGTGGCCGCGAAGCGGCCGGATGAGGGGGCAGCGCCGACCCCGAAATGTACTGCCTAAACGTCCGCCTTGAACGTCTGCTTCTGCTGCCCCAGGCCTTCAATGCCCAGCTCCACCACATCGCCGGCCTTCAAGAACACCGGCGGCTTCATGCCCAGCCCGACGCCGGGCGGCGTGCCAGTGGAGATGATGTCGCCGGGATGCAGCGACATGAACTGGCTGAGATAGGACACCAGATACTTGACGCCATAGACCATGGTCTTGGTCGAGCCGTTCTGCATCGTCTTGCCGTTGACGGTCAGCCACATTTTGAGGTTCTGCGGGTCGGCCACTTCGTCCTTGGTCACCAGCCATGGGCCGGTCGGGCCGAATGTGTCGCAGCTCTTGCCCTTGGTCCACTGGCCCTGCCGCTCGGCCTGGAAGGCGCGCTCTGAGACGTCGTGGGCGACGCTATAGCCGGCGACATAGTCGAGCGCGTCGGCTTCGCTGACATATTTGGCGGTTTTGCCGATGACCACGGCCAGCTCGACTTCCCAGTCGGTCTTCTCCGAGCCGCGCGGGATCAGCACGTCGTCATCCGGGCCGACAATGGCCGAGCTCGCCTTCATGAAGATGATCGGCTCCGGCGGCACGGTGGCGCCGGTCTCGGCGGCGTGGTCGGAATAGTTCAGGCCGATACAGATGAACTTGCCCGTGCCGGCAACGCAGGCGCCGAGGCGCGGGCTGCCGGAAACCGCCGGCAGCGACTTCGGATCTAGCTTGGCGAGTGCTGCCAGCGATGCCGGATCGAGTGCCTTGCCGCCGATATCGGTGACGTGAGCGGAGAGATCACGGATCGTTCCATCCGCATCGAGCAGGCCGGGACGTTCGCTTCCCACCTCGCCATAGCGCAGCAGTTTCATCTAAATCCTTCTCCTGATTGCGGCCTCGTGGCCTTTTGCAAACTTTCCGCCAAGGCGATTGCTCCTTCAAGGAACCGGCGGACCGTACCCACCGACCTGACTACGGACAAGCGCGATCGCCATACAAGATAGCCGGCGCGCGGGATTTTCAGACTGTTCGATCCCCTGTTAAACGCCGGCAACGGGCCAGATCGTCCGGCCCACGCAAGATTTCCGCAGTCAGATCGACCAGCCGCCGTCGATATTGTAGGCCTGCCCGGACGTGTACGTGGCGCCGGCCAGGTAGACGGCCAGATCGGCGATTTCCTCCGGCGTGCCGAGCCGGCCCATCGGCTGGCGGGCGATGAAGGCGGCGCGGGCGGCATCATAGTCGCCTTGCGCGTGCATGCGGTCCTGCAGCGACGGGCTCTCGACCGTGCCGGGGCAGATGGCGTTGCAGCGTATGCCCTTGCCGACATAGTCGGCGGCTATCGCCTTGGTCAGGCCGATGACCGCGGCCTTGGTCAGGCCATAGACGAAGCGGTTGGGCACGCCCTTGGTGGAACTGGCCAGCGAGGCCATGTTGATGATCGATCCGTCGCCGCGTTCCAGCATGCCGGGCAGCACGGCCCGGCTGGTGCGGATCATGGCGCGGACATTGAGGTTCAGCGCGAAATCGAGGTCGCCGTCCTTCATCTCCAGGATCGAGCCCGAATGGACGAAACCGGCGCAATTGAACAGCACGTCGACGACACCGATCTCGGCAAAGGCGGCGTTGACGGCTTCGTCGTTGAGCACGTCCAGCTTGCGGGTCTTGATCCCTGGCGTCTTGGCGAGTTCCGCCAGCAGCGTCTCGTTGATGTCGGTGGCGTAGACGATGGCGCCGGCTTTTGCGAAGGCCAGTGCGCTCGCCTTGCCGATCCCTTGCGCCGCTGCCGTGACGACAACGACCTTGCCTGCCAGATCCGCCATGCTGTTCTCCTCGTCCGCTGGGATAGTCCGGGTCTACCTGCGGCTGGCCAAGGCGTCATGTGCCAGTCACGCGTGATCGTGCAGCCTGCGCCGTTGACCGTTCACTGATAAAGATGTTTTTTCTCGTTAAAGAACATCTGTCCGGGCGTCAAGCCCGAACACGATCTGAACAGTACCGGCAGGCCATCAATCGCCGTAAGGCACCCAGACATTCTTGACCTCGACGGCGCGGCGCAGGAAGGCGTCGCCGGCGGCTTGGTCGGATGCCCAGTCGATGCCGCGGCCATTGCCGCTCCAGACGCGCTTGAGGTTGCCGATGGACTCGGCTTCCGCCTTGGCGCAGGTCTCGGCATCGGCGAACACCCAAAGCCCGTCGACATCGTCATGCTTGGCCAGCACGCCGGCGAGTTCGGCGCTGCGACCGGTGACGATGTTGATGGCGCCTGAGGGAATGTCGGAATATTCGATGACCTGGTAAAGATCGGTCGCCAGCAGCGGGTAGCGCTCCGACGGCACTGCGACCACGGTGTTGCCCATCGCGAGTGCGGGTGCAATCAGCGAGATCAGGCCGAGCAGCGGCGAGGCATCCGGCGCGACGATGCCGACGACGCCGACCGGCTCGTGCAGCGCCAATGTCACGGCACGCGCGGGCGGTTGGTGCACGCGGCCCTCGAATTTGTCGGCCAGACCGGCATAGAGGAACAGCCGCTCGATGGATTGTTCGACCTCTTCCCGCGCGGCCTTGGGCGTGGCGCCGGTCAATTCGGTGAGACGGGCGGCGAACTCGCCGGCGCGGCCGGAAAGGTTCTCGGCCAGATAATAGAGCACCTGGGACCTGTTATAGGCGGTCGCCTCCGGCCAGGCCTTGGCACCGCGGGCGGCGGAGACGGCATCGCGGATATCCTTGCGGCTACCGAGCCCAACTTCGCCGGCAAGCTTGCCTTTGGCGGTGGCGATGGCGAGCGAATAATTGCCGTCCGGCCGTACCTGCTTGCCGCCGATGAACAGCTTTGCCGTACGGTCGATTGCCGCGCCGTCGGCCTGCTCGACCGGTTGCGCCGACATCGTCGCCGGCTTGATGACCGGGCCGAGCGGCAATTTTGCCGTGAGATATTCGAACATACCCTCGCGCCCGCCCTCACGACCGAAACCACTCTCGCGGTAGCCGCCGAAGCCACACGCGGCGTCGAACATGTTGGTGCCGTTGACCCAGACCACGCCGGCCTTCAATTGCGGCGCGACGTGCAGGGCAAGGTTGACGTTCTCGCTCCACACCGAGGCGGCGAGGCCATAGCGCGTGTTGTTGGCGAGCTCGATCGCTTCCTCGGTGTTGCGGAAGGTCATGGTCGCCAGAACAGGGCCGAACACCTCTTCTTGCGCCAATATGTTAGCCGGCGAAACACCTGTGGCGAGCGTCGGCAGATGGTAGTAGCCGGAGGACGGCAGCCCGGCATCCGGCTGCCAGCAAACAGCGCCCTGTCTGGCGCCTTCGGCAACCAGGCCCTTGACGCGCTCGAGCTGGGTCAGATCGACCAGCGGGCCGATATCGGTGTTCTTGTCGAGCGGGCTGCCGACGCGCAGCCGGCTCATCCGCGTCTTGACCTTGGCGATCAGGGCGTCGGCTATGCCTTCCTGCACCAGGAGCCGCGAACCGGCGCAGCAGACCTGGCCCTGGTTGAACCAGATGCCGTCGACCAGGCCTTCGACGGCGCTGTCGAGATCGGCATCCTCGAAGACGATGAAAGCCGATTTGCCGCCGAGCTCCAGCGACAGTTTCTTGCCCGAGCCGGCGGTGGCCTTGCGGATGATCTTGCCGACCTCGGAAGAACCGGTAAAGGCGATCTTCTGGACGCCGGGATGGTTGACGATGGCGACGCCGGCCTCAGGGCCGCCCTGGACGATGTTGACGACGCCCTTCGGCACGCCGGCACGCTCGCAAATCTCGGCGAATAGGATAGCGGTCAGCGGCGTGAACTCGGCCGGCTTCAGCACCACGGTGCAGCCGGCGGCGAGCGCCGGCGCGATCTTCCAGGCCAGCATCAGCAGCGGAAAGTTCCACGGGATAATCTGGCCGACGACGCCGACACCCCTATGGCCGGGGAAATCCCTGTCCAGCGCCTGCGCCCAGCCGGCATGGTGGATGAAATGGCGGATCGCCAGCGGCACGTCGATATCGCGGCTTTCGCGGATCGGCTTGCCGTTGTCGATGGTCTCAAGCACCGCGAACAGGCGCTGATGCCGCTGCATGGCGCGGCCGATGGCATAGAGTACTTTGGCACGCTGATAGCCTGAGGCTGCCGACCACTTCGGCAGCGCCTTGGCGGCGGCCGCAACCGCCGCGTCGATATCGGCGGCATTGGCGTCCGAGACCTCGGCCAGCAGCTTGCCGGAAGACGGCTCGCTGGTCTCGAAGGTCTTGCCGCCGGCAGCGGCTTTCCAGTCGCCGCCGATGAACAGCGCCTTGCCGAAATCGCGCGCGGCAAGCCAGGCGTCGGCCTCGTTGCGGGCCTCCGGTGCCGGGCCGTATTCCATGGCGTGATAGCGATCGAGAATGTTCATCAGGTGCCTCCTTCACCCTCCCGCCTGGGAGGGTCGATCGGCAAAAGCCGATCGGGGTGGGGTAAAGGCTTACGCCATCGCGTGGCGATGATTGGCCGAATAATGTCCGGTCAGATGGTGCTCGAGCTGGCGCTCGATGTCGGTCAAGAGGCTCGACGCGCCGAAACGGAACAGGTCCGGCTCCAGCCATGGCCGGCCGAGCTCTTCCTTCATCAGCACCAGCCAGTCGAGCGAGGCCTTGGCCGTGGAAATGCCGCCGGCCGGCTTGAAGCCGATGAGATAGCCGGTTTCCTCGAAATAGGCCCTGATGGCACGCACCATGGCGAGGCCGACGGGCAGCGTCGCGTTGACGCTTTCCTTGCCGGTCGAGGTCTTGATGAAATCGGCGCCCGCCATCATCGCCACCATCGAGGCCAGCATGACATTGCGCAGCGTGGCGAGGTCGCCGGTGCCGAGGATGACCTTCAGATGCGCATCACCGCAGGCGGCGCGCATCGAGACGATCTCATTGTAAAGCTCCCGCCACTTGGCGCCGAACACCAGGCCGCGCGGGATGACGACGTCGATCTCGTCGGCGCCGTCACGGACCGAGGCCTCGATCTCCTGCAAACGGGTCGACAGCGGCGCCAGGCCATGCGGAAAGGCGGTGGAGACGGCGGCGACATGGATGCCAGTGCCGCGCACCGCATCGACGGCGGTGGCAACGAAGGGGTGGTAGACGCAGACGGCGGCCGGGCGGATGGTTTCACCTGATATGCCGAGGCCCTCGACAATGTCGCGGCGGAACGGGTTGATCGCCTTGGCGCAGAGCCGGCGCACGCGCTCCTCGGTGTCGTTGGAATTCAGCGTCGTCAAATCCATGCAGGCGACGGCGCGCAGCAGCCAGGCGGCCTGGTTGTCGGCCTTGATAGAGCGCCGCTTGGTCAGGCTGGCGACGCGCCGTTCCAGCGCCGAGCGATTGACGCTGCGCACCGATTCCATGAAGCCAAGGTCGAGCTTCATGCCGGGGTTGCGCGCAACGCGATGGTCCGGTGGGACGGCTGTATTGGCGGCGGCACGCGCCGGCAGCGGCGTCACCTTGGACGAGTCGACATCGGCTTCGCGGATTGTGCTGCTCATCTCCTGCCCTTTCATTCAGCGACGTGTGCCGAAGATAGCCCGTGAAGCCGTACTTCACGAGTCCTGCGGGCGGTCATAACCGAAAAAGGCGGCGAAAGCAGCAATTTTTGACCGTGCGGTCAAAAACGTAGACTTCGAGATGTTGGTGCGGCTCAGCCGACGAAGGCGCGCTCGACGACAAAAGTCGCCGGATGGCTCAGCGAGCCTTCCTCGAAGCCGAGGCTTTCGGCCAGTTCCTTGACGTCCTTCAGCATATGCATCGAGCCGCAGATCATGATCCGGTCGGTTGCCGGGTTGAGCTTGTCGATGCCGAGATCGCTGTAGAACTTGCCGGAGCCGATCAGCGCGGTGATGCGGCCCATGCGTGCCGATTCCTCGCGGGTCGTCGAATTGTAGAGCGTGACGCGCCCAGTGGTCAGTTCACCGATCAGCGGGTCGCTTTCAAGTGCTGCGACCAGCTCCTGGCCGTAGGTGAGTTCCGCATTGTCGCGGCAGGTATGGGTCAGGATCAGCTGATCGAATTTTTCATAGGTGTCGGGGTCGCGCAGCAGGCTGGCGAAGGGCGCGATGCCGGTGCCGGTCGAGATCATGAACAGCCGCTTGGCCGGCGTCAGTGCGTCGACCACCAGCGTGCCGGTCGACTTCTGGCGCATGATGACGGTGTCGCCGACCTGGATCTTCTGCAGCTCCGAAGTCAGCGGGCCGTCCGGCACCTTGATCGAGAAGAATTCCAGCTCTTCGTCCCAGGCCGGGCTCGCCACCGAATAGGCGCGGTACACCGGCTTCTCCGCATTGGGCAGCCCGATCATGACGAACTCGCCGGAGCGGAAGCGCAGCGACTGCGGACGGGTGATGCGGAACGAGAACAGCCGGTCGGTGTAGTGCTTCACCGAGACCACGGTTTCGGCATAGACATTGGCCGGAATCGGGAACTGCAGCGGTCGGGCGCCGACGGTGTTGAGAGCGGATGTGGTGTTCATCAAATCCAACCTTCTGGCCCAGCTCACGGACGCGGGCGCCAAACCTTCACCTGCGCGCCCGGACCATTCAGGTCCCGGCGTGCTGTTCGCACACTGCAAAGCGGCAAGCTCTTGTGTCCGGAATTTATTAGTATACAAACGATATTTGCGTCAAGATGCTCCCTTAAAACAGCTTTCCAAACTGACGCATATCCGTAGTCCGCGCATTTCGGGTTTCGACGATGGAAGAGAATATTTCGGCGCAAGCGCGCGATCCCCAGGGAAATGTCGTTGCCGGTATCGATGTCGGCGGCACCTTCACCGACCTGCTCCTGATCGACGGAAGCGATGGCGGCAGGGTGTATCTGGCCAAGACGCCGACCACGGTCGACAACCAGGCCTTCGGTGTCGTTTCGGCGCTCGGCGCCACCGGATTTCCGATCGACGGCATCGACCTCATCGTGCATGGCACGACCACCACCACCAATGCGGTGCTCGAACGCCGGCTGGCGAAAACCGGCATGATCACCACGCGCGGTTTTCGCGACGTGATCGAGCTTGGCCGGCGCACGCGGCCGCAGGCCTATGGCATGACCGGCAGCTTCGTGCCGATCATCCCGCGCAATCTCAGGCTCGAAGTGTCGGAGCGCGTCGAGGCGTCGGGTGCGATACGCACACCGCTCGACGAGGCCGAAATGCGCGAGGCGGTGCAGACGCTGATCGCGGCCGGTTGCGAATCCCTCGTCATCCATTTCCTGCATTCCTACGCCAATCCGGCGCACGAGCGGCGCGCCACCGAAATTGCCGCCGAGCTCTGGCCGAACGGCTACATCACGGCAGGCCATGCGCTGCTGTCGGAGGCGCGCGAGTTCGAGCGCGGCGTCACCGCTTCGGTCAACGCCTCGGTGCAGCCGATCCTCGAGCGCTATGTCGAGCGGCTGCGCAAGGAACTGGCTGCAAAAGGCTATGCCCGCGACTTCCTGATCATGAACGGCAATGGCGGCATGATCTCTGCCCGCTTCGTCACACGTGAATCGGCCAAGACTGTCATGTCCGGTCCGGCCTCGGGCGTCATCGCCGCCGCCTACACCGGAAAACGTGCCGGCTTCGAAAACCTCGTCACCTACGACATGGGCGGCACTTCGACCGACGTGGCGCTGATCCGCAATGCCGAGCCGGCCGTCTCGAACGAGATCGAGATCGAATATGCCATGCCGATCCATGTGCCAATGGTGGCGGTGCACACGGTCGGCGCCGGCGGCGGCTCGATCGCCCGCGTCGACGCGGCCGGCCTGATCCAGATCGGCCCGGAAAGTGCGGGCGCCAATCCCGGCCCGATCTGCTACGGGCGCGGCGGCCTCGAGCCGACCATCACCGACGCCAATCTGGTGCTCGGCCGGCTGGCGCCGAAGAAGCTGCTGGCAGTCGAAAACCCGGTCACATCAGAGCGCGTCACCGGCATCTTCGAGGAGAAAATCGGCAAGCCGACCGGCCTTTCCGGCGTCGAGGCGGCGGGCGCGGTGCTGCGGCTCGGCAACATGAAGATGGCCGGCGCCATCCGCATGGTCTCGGTGTCACGCGGTCATGACCCCCGCGATTTCGCGCTGTTCGCCTTCGGCGGCGCCGGGCCGCTGCATGCGACTGCCCTGGCGCGCGAACTCGGCCTGCCCAAGGTGTTGGTGCCGGCGCGTCCAGGCATCACCAACGCGCTCGGCTGCGTCGTTGCCGACCTGCGCCACGACTTCGTCAACACCATCAACCAGCCGGTGTCGGTACTCGACGAAACGTATCTTTACGCAGTATTGGAACGGCACCGAAACGAAGGCAAGGAGCTGATCGGCAAGGAAGCGGTAAAGCCGGAGACGATCCGCGTCACCCACTCCGCCGACATGCAGTTCGTCGGCCAGACCCACATCATCAACGTGGCGCTGCCGTCCTCCTCGGTGACCCGGGCAACGCTGCAGCAGCTTTTCGAAAAGGCCTATTTCGCCCGCTTCAAGGTCGAGCTGCCGGAAATCCGAGCCAATCTCGTCAATCTCAATACATCGGTCACCGGCGTGCGTCTGGCGATCGATCTGTCGCGCCTGATCGATCCGGCGGGGCGCGCAGCAACGCTGGACGAGGCGCGGCGCGAAATCCGGCCGGTCTGGTATGCCGGCCGTTGGCACGACACGCCCGTATATGCGCGTGAAAAGCTGCCGCTCGATGCTATCATCGAAGGCCCGGCGATCCTCGAACAGATGGATGCCACCACCGTGCTCGAACCCGGCGACCGCGCACGCAGCGACGCTGACGGCAACATCATCATCGACATTGGCGAGGCCTGATATGGCAAAGCTCGACGCCATCACCCTTTCGGTCCTCCAGGCGGCCCTGCAGCAGGTCTGCGACGAGATGGACCTTACGTTCTCTCGCGCCGCTTTCTCGCCGGTCATCGCCGAGGCCAATGACCGTTCCGACGGAATCTATTCGGCTGTCGACGGTTCGCTGATCGCGCAAGGCAGCCAGGGCCTGCCGGTGTTCGTCGGTGTCATGCAGTATTCGACCAGGACGGTGATCGAGATGATCGCCGACGGCCGTTGCCTGCCGCCGGAACCAGGCGACATCTACGTCGTCAACGACCCCTATCTCGGCGGCACCCATCTGATGGATGTGCGCTTCGCCATGCCGGTCTACCGGGACGGCAAGATTTTCTGCTGGCTATCCAACACCGGCCATTGGCCCGACATTGGCGGCTCGGTGCCGGGCGGATTTTCAGCCTCGGCGACTGCCGTGGAGCAGGAAGGCCTGCGACTGCCGCCCGTAAAACTGTTCAAGAAGGGCGTGCTCGACCCGGAAATCTACGCCATCATCTGCTCCAACATCCGCGTCGCCGACCAGCGCATCGGCGATATCAGGGCCCAGGCCGCCGCACTGCTGATCGGCCAGGATCGGCTGAATGGAATCCTGGATCGTTACGGGGATGAAACGGTTGTAGAGGCGATCGCCGAACTGCGCCGCCGCGCGGCCGAACAGATGCGCGCCAACATCTCAGCCATTCCCGACGGCACCTACCATTCCAAGGCGTTTGTCGATTCCGATGGGGTGGTCGACGAGCCGCTGATCATCGCGCTCGGCGTCGAAAAACAGGGCGACACGCTGACCTTCGATTTCACCGGCTCGTCAAAGCCCTGCGCCGGGCCGATGAACAGCGTGCTGGCGACGACCCTATCCTCGGTCTATCTCGCCATGCGCCACATTTTCCCGGATGTACCGATCAGCGCCGGCGCGTTTGAACCCCTGATCGTCAAGCGGCCGGAAGGCACGTTCCTCGACGCCAAATATCCGCGGCCCGTCTCGGGCTGCGC
>NZ_RZQT01000199.1:0-8214 GCF_003998485.1 Mesorhizobium sp. M7A.F.Ca.CA.001.04.2.1 | reverse complement strand
GCTGAAGGACGGCAGCTACCGCAAGCACATGGATTTGCTGCGCGCGAAGCTTGCGCGCGCCATGGGCGAGACGGCCGCCCACCTGAAAGTGATCGGCATCACGCCGTGGATCGACCAGCCGGCTGGCCTCTTCCTGTGGTGCAGCCTGCCGGACGGCGTCGATGCGGCCGAAGTCGCCCGCCGCTCGCTGGCCGACAACATCGTGCTGGCGCCCGGCAACGCATTCAGCCTGTCCGGAACGGCTGGCCGTTTCCTGCGCTTCAACGTTGCCCAATGCGCGGACGAGCGGATTTTCAGGGTGCTCGAGGCGGCGATGGCGCGTTGACGCGCATCAAGCTGATCCTGTTGCCTGGGCAACCTTCGGCTGCTAGGGAAACGCGAGCGCACTCGAGAGAATGTCTGCGCCGTCATTTTCCGGGATAGCGTTTATGGGAACCAGCAAGTCAGCAGACAAGTAGGCCGCAACAGCACCTCGTTGTTGCGGCGGCCCGTCATTTCCCATCTTCATTGAGAACGGCAGATCGCCGCCAAATGTATCCATTTGAGCGGATGTTCAATCATGCCTCTTCCAAAAAAACCGACATGGACCACTTCCCTGCCAGCAGCCATGGTGCTGATGGCGCCCTTCGACATCCTGGCCTCGCTGGCCATGGACATCTACCTCCCGATTGTCCCGGCGATGCCGGGGATCCTCGAGACATCGCCTGATGTCATCCAGCTGACGCTGAGCCTCTACATGATTTGTCTTGGGCTCGGCCAAGTCGTCTTCGGCCCGATTTCCGACAGGATCGGCAGGCGCCCGGTGCTGATCGGTGGCGCGCTTTTGTTTTCAGGCGCTTCCTTTCTGCTCGCCAGCACCTCGCTGGCCGCTGTCTTCGTCGTCCTGCGCGTCGTGCAGGCCATTGGTGCGTCCGCCATTCTCGTTGCAACCTTCGCAACGGTTCGCGACGTCTATGCGCAAAGAGCCGAAAGTGCCGTCATTTACGGCCTGTTCAGCTCGATGTTGGCTTTCGTGCCGGCGTTGGGGCCGGTTGCCGGTGCGTTGATTGCCGGCAATTTCGGCTGGCGGGCGATCTTCCTGACGCTCGGAGTCCTGGCCACGGCAGCTACCCTCAACGCATGGCCGAAATGGCACGAAACCCGCCCCTCGAATGGCGATACCAGGCGAATGGCGCTTCGACCCATTCTCTCCAGTCTTGCCTTCTGGACCTACACGCTTGCATTCAGTGCCGCCATGGGCGCCTTCTTCGTGTTCTTTTCGACTGCGCCACGGGTGCTCATGGATCGGGCCGGTTTTTCACAGTTCGGCTTCAGTCTAGCTTTCGCCACCGCGGCGCTGGTGATGATCGTCACCACCCGCTTCGCCAGAAGGTTCATTGCAAGCTGGGGCATCGCCGGCAGTGCCATCAGGGGCATGGCGATGCTGCTGTTCGGCGCGGCGCTATTGGCAGTGGGGCAACTGTTCGCACAGCCGTCCTTCGCGACATTTATCTTGCCGATGTGGGTCGTTGCCGTGGGTATCGTCTTCATTGTCTCAGTCACCGCAAACGGTGCACTCGAGGCGTTTGGCGATGTCGCGGGAACCGCAGTCGCACTCTACTTCTGCATCCAGAGCCTTGTCGTCGGCATCTTCGGCACGTTGTTCGTCGTCCTGCTCGGCGGAGACACGGCGTGGCCGCTGGTCGCCTACTGTTCGGTCATGGCGACGCTCACACTAAGCGCACTGAGGCATTTGCAGAAACGCCAAACCGAATAGACTGGACAGATGAGAAGCCTGGGCGGTTGGCGCAGGCTTCTCATCGTTGTCAGCGCGACGCCGCACACACCTCCCGCACACAGTCGCGCAACCAGCGTTGCGCCGGATCGGCATCGAGGCGCGGATGCCAGAGCATGGAGATAGTGACTTCCGCGGTGGCAACCGGCAGGGGAAAACTGCGCATGCCGGCGCGTGCGCCCTCGGTATGCCGCTCCGGAACGCTGGCGATCAGGTCTGATGTGCGGGCCATGGCAAGGGCTGCCGAGAAACCGGAAACCATGCACACGACGGTCCGCCGCAGCCCGAGCCGGTTCAAAGCCTCGTCGATCGGCCCTTTCTCGCGGCCACGCCGTGAAACGCTGATGTGTCGGCCTGCGGCATAGCGCTCAGGCGTCACCGCGCCCTCGGTCAAGGGATGGCCCGTTCGCACGGCGCCGATAAAGCGGTCGCGAAGCAACGCCTGGATGCGCACCTCCGGGCCGGTCTCGCCAGCGACGCCTATGTCCAGATCGATCGCCGCGTCGCGCAGCGACATGACGTCCCGGTCGGACTTCGGTGCAAAGCGCAGCCGCACGCCGGGCGCATCGGCCTGGATACGGGCAACGAGACGAGGTGCGAACTCTTCGACGAAGCTCTCATTGGTGCGCAGCGTGAAGACCCTGTCCAGGTTCGGGAGATCGAGCAAGGTGGCAGGGCGCAGGATCGCCTCCGCATCCTGGACGACACGGCCTACCTGCTGTCGCAGTTCTTCCGCACGCGGCGTCGCCACAAGGCCTCGACCGGCGCGAACCAGCAGCGGATCGCCCGTCGCCTGGCGCAGTCGCGCCAGCGTGCGGCTCATCGCCGAAGGGCTGAGGCGTAGGCGGCTGGCGGCGCGCGCCACGCTGCCTTCGGTCAGCAGGACGTCGAGAGCGAACAGTAAGTTGAGATCGGGTGATGTCATCGGCAGATCATGACATGATATGGCGCCAAACGCACGAATAAGATGCAAATGCTGCGCCTTCCGCCACATTGGCCAAGGAACTAGATCTCCAGCAGTTCCGGTTGTGGGACTGATGGAAGGAGACCGCCGTGGCAATCGCTGAGCAAAATCCGGACGGGCTGACATCGGCGCCACCATGGATGCAATCCGCCGGCTGGGCGTTGGCAAGCCTGTCGCTCGCCACACTGCTGTCGTCGCTGGGAACCAGCATTGCCAGCGTCGGGCTGCCGTCGCTGATGCAGAATTTCGGCGCGACGTTCCAGGCCGTGCAATGGGTTGTTCTGGCCTATCTCCTCGCCATCACCACACTGATCGTCAGCGCCGGCCGGCTGGCCGACATGTTCGGGCGCCGACCGTTGCTGCTTGGGGGCATCGCGCTGTTCACGTCCGCATCGGTGCTCTGCGGCCTGGCGCCGACACTCTGGCTGCTGATTGCCGCACGCGCCGTGCAGGGACTTGGCGCAGCGCTGATGATGGCGCTGACGCTGGCCTTCGTCGCCGAAACCGTGACCAAGGACAGAATCGGCTGCGCCATGGGCCTGCTCGGCGCCATGTCCGCGATCGGCACGACACTTGGCCCCTCGCTCGGCGGCCTTTTGATCACCGGCTTCGGCTGGCGGGCAATCTTCCTCGTCAATGTCCCGCTGGGAGTGCTCACCTTCGCTCTTGCCTGGCGTGCCCTGCCGGCACGCAATAAAACCGCGCGGCTCGACCGAGGCACGTTCGATGTCGTGGGCACCGCCCTGCTGGCCCTGACGTTGGCCGCCTATGCGCTGGCCATGACGCTGGGCAGAGGCAATTTCGGCACGCTCAAAATCGGCCTGCTGATCGCCGCCGGCACCGGCGTTTTTCTTTTCGCCGCCGCGCAGGCGAGAGTGAAAAACCCCTTGATCCGGCTTGCCAGCTTCCGCGATCTTCAGCTGAGTGCCAGTCTCGCCATGAGCCTCGTCGTCGCCACGGTGATGATGGCGACGCTGGTGGTGGCTCCGTTCTACCTGTCGCGCGGGCTCGGGCTGGATGCTGCAATGGTGGGTGCGGTGCTGTCGACCGGCCCGCTCGTCTCGACCTTGTCGGCGCTGGTCGCCGGACGCCTGACCGACCGCTTCGGCGCTCATAGGATGATGGTCGCAGGCCTGCTCAGCCTCACGACAGGCACGTTCCTGCTGTCGCTCGCCATGACCAGATTCGGCATTGCCGGCTATATCGTTGCGATCACCGTCACCTGCATCGGCTACGCGCTGTTCCAGACGTCGAACAATGCAGCCGTCATGACTGGCGTTGACGCCGGTCAGCGCGGCGTCGTCTCCGGTCTGCTCAACCTTTCGCGCAATCTCGGGCTCATCACCGGCGCCTCGTTGATGGGCGCCATATTCGCCGTCGCATCGGCCGAAGGGCACGAAGGCATTGGTCTTCTGAGTTCCGAGGCCGCCGCCCGGGGAATGCAGGTCACCTTTCAGACGGCGACGGTGCTGGCGCTGGCTGCGCTGTTCCTCGCACTGCTCTCGGCCCGCGCCACAGGCCGCGCAGAATCCAGGGCTTCGTGACGCGCACACCACTCAGAGAATAGAATTTCCAAACAGGCTCAGGCACCTGCCCGCTTGCGGCGCTCATAGAGCATGACCAGCGTTTCCGCCGTCAAGGCAGGCTTTTCCTCGCCTTCGATCTCGACCGTGTTGGCCGCCTTCATCAGATACTGGCCCGGGCCTCTGTCCTCCATGGACAGCAGCGTGATGCGCAGTCTGATGCGGGCGCCGACTCTGACCGGCGCCAGGAAGCGTACTTTGTCGAAGCCATAATTGAAGGCGGCCTGCGTATTCTCGGGCACGATGCCCATGCCGAGCGCCAGCGCGCCGATGATCGACAGCGTCAGATAGCCATGCGCGATCGTCGTGCGGAACGGGCTTTGCCGCCGCGCCCTTTCAGGGTCGACATGAATCCATTGATGGTCGCCGGTGCATTCAGCGAACTGATCGATGCGGTTCTGGTCGACCGTCGTCCACTCCGACACGCCGAGTTCCAGCCCGGCCATCGTCCTCAACTGCTCGTAGGTAGGCGGCGTTTTAGGCCGTATTTCGTTCATTCCTGGTTTCCCGATCGCTTCCAGAGCCTCCGGACCACGAACTGACGGCCTCTGTCAATTCGCTCTACGCGAATCCGTTCCGTCGATCTCGGCCGCAATCGAGCCACGCCGCCGGCGCAGTCGCAGGCCAACTCGGGCTTTCCGGGCTTCAGGGCGGCCGGCAGCCATGAACCGGTCCCGGCCACATCCGCTACTTCTTCTCGTAGCCGGCGCGGATTTCCTCCATCGCCTCCTTGATGCGGGTGCGCAGGATGTCGACCGATTCGGCACCGGATTTCTTGACCAGTTCAGCCACTTCGCCGGCATTTTTCAACGCGGCCTCGAAGGACTTTCTGGCAAACTCCGTCTGTTTGGCCATCAGTTCCTGCGGATTGCCCGGCGCCCTGTAGCTTTGCGCCATATCGGTGACCTCGCGCAGCGTATCCTGCAGCATCTCGCGCTGCCGGGACAACAGCGAGGTGGCGCCGGCGGCACCGGCTCGTGCCGATTTCTCCAGCGCTTCGAGGTTCTTGCGATGATGGGCGAGGATCGCCTCGACATCGACATTCGGCACCTTCAGGTCGCGGCCGAACCTGCCGAACATGTCCATGAAGGAATCGGATTCCGGTTGTTTTGCCATGCTTGTTTGCTCCCCTTTGCCGCGGATGCGGGCACCCTCGGATGGAGAATAACACTCGCGTGCCGTGAGTCCATTCGGACGCGGAGGAATGAGCGCCAGTCTGGCCGCGCATCAATTCACGAGGAACAGCCGCTCGGCCACATAGAGCACGACACCGGCGAGCCCGCCGATGATCATGCCGTTGAAGCGGATGTACTGCAGGTCCCGGCCGATGTTCATCTCGATCAGCCGCGTCAGTTGCGCGAGGTCCCAGCGTTTGACCTGGTCGGCGATGAATGTCGACACGCCGGCCTTCTGGCTCTCCACGAACGACGCCAGCGCCACCACGAACCCCTGGTTCATGTCGGCCCGGATCTGCGCATCGCCGGCAAGATGCCGGCCGACCTCGACGAACATGTTGGCGAGGTGCGCACGGATGACCGAATTCGGCGCCTTGGCATCCTGCTCGATGAACTGGCTGAGGCTTGCCCACATGTCGCCGGCCAATCCCTTGACCTCCGGCCGGGCCAGGAAGTCGCGCTTCAGCTTTTCGGCCCGTTTGGCGTATTGTTTCGATGTCCTCAGCTTATCGATGAAGCCTTGGGCGAAGCCGTCGAATTCGGCGCGCATCGGGTGGTCGGGATCGGCCCTCACTTCGTCGAGCAGCGAGCCCGCCGAGGCGACGATCTTCTTCAGGAGATAGGCGTCGGCGCGGAACAGGTTGAACAGCGACGGCAGTTCCTCGCGGATTTTTTCGCGCATCGTTGCCAGCGCTTTTTCGTCATTGAGGAACCGCCCGATCACCTTGGTGAATTCGTCGAACAATTTCTGATGGCGGCGATCATCGGTAAGCGCCGAGAGCAGTTCGGCGGCCAGCGGCGCCAGCGGCACCTTTTCGATCTGTTCGAGCATGCGGCTTGTGACGAAGCCGCGCAGGCCGGATTGCTCTATCGCCGCAAGCGTCTGCGGCACCAGCCGCACGATGAAGCGCGACAGGCCGGCGGCGCGCTCCGTATCGGCCAGCCAATCGGCGACCAGCGCCGAAAAATCGACCTCGGCAAGCTTTTCACGCACCGGTTCGGGCGCCAGAAAGTTGACCTCGATGAAGCGGCCGAGATTGTCGGCGATGCGGTTCTGGTTCTCGGGGATAATGGCGGTGTGCGGGATCGGCAGCCCCAGCGGCCTTCGAAACAGCGCCACCACCGCGTACCAGTCGGCGAGGCCGCCGATGGTCGCCGCCTCGGCAAAGGCAGCGACGAAGCCGAGCCACGCATGGATGTGCTCGAACGATTTGGCGAGCGCAAACACCAGTACGCAAAGCGCCAGCGCGGCCGCCGCGAGGAATTTCGTCCGCCGCAACGCGGAAAGCTTGGCATCCGCTTCGGCATCGAAACGGACCGGCGTCAAGGGCGAAGCCGATTGTGACATGGGTGAGCCGCTCCTCGTCGATCTCAGCCTATCTAGTGTTCCGACGGCCGAAATACCCGCGACAGCCGGTTTCGCCCGGCATCTTGCCCGGCTGCGCACACAAAGTTGAGGAGAAAATTCATCTATCGCGCCCAGCTAGTCTGGAATTATTCCAAGGTATAGGCCATATTCCGCCTGGGCCAATGTGGCGAATCCGGAATTTCGGGTCAAAGCCGCATCAGCAAAATTTCCAGATCTGGCGTGGGTTGCACCGCCCCAGTGCCTTGTGAGGACAATATGCGGCTTACGCGCCAGACCAACTATGCCATGCGCATCTTGATGTATTGCGCGGCAAATGACGACCGATTGAGCCGTATTCCCGAGATCGCGGCCGCCTATTCGGTGTCGGAGCTTTTCCTGTTCAAGATCCTGCAGCCGCTGGTCGAGCACGGCCTCGTCCAGACTGTGCGTGGCAGGAATGGCGGCGTCAAACTTGGCCGGGCGGCCGAAGCCATCAGCCTGTTCGATGTCGTGCGCGTGACGGAAGAGAGCTTCGCCATGGCCGAATGCTTCGAGAACGATGCCGCCGAATGCCCGCTCGTCGACAGCTGCGCGCTGAACTCGGCGCTGCGCGAGGCCCTGAATGCGTTTTTCGCAGTGCTCGCCCGCCATACGATCGCCGATCTGGTAGCGGCGCGGCCGAATGTACGCAACCTGCTCGGCATCGACATGCTGATGGAGCGCCGCGCCCCGGCTGCCTAGCGTATTTCTCCCCGTTCTACGGAGAGAAATGCCCGGCAGGGCAATGAGGGGCGGCGCCGACTTCGACAATTGGCGGGGGAAGCGCAGGAAACCGCCATTCGCAGGCCCGGCCTCACCTGAATATCAATAGACCGCCGACTGCGGCAGCACGAACGGCATATTGCCCGCCGGCAGCACGCCGACCCTGAGCCGGCAGTCGAACACTTTCTCGATCAGATCATCGCTCAGCACGTCCCGCGGCGATCCGGCGGCGGCCAGCCGGCCGCGATGCATGACGAAGATCCGCTCCGCATACATGGCCGTCAGATTGAGGTCATGCAGGATGGCGACCACGCCACCGCCCCTTCTGGCGAAGTCGCGGGCAATGTTCATGATGATCAGCTGGTGCTTGATGTCGAGGCTGGACACTGGCTCGTCGAGGAACAGAAAGCGCGGCTTGCCGTCGAGCACCGGCGCCCAGACCTGGCATAGCACGCGCGCCAACTGAACGCGCTGTTGCTCCCCGCCGGAAAGCTCCTGGTAGAAACGGCCGGCAAAGCCGTCGAGATCGACACGCGCCAGAGCCCGTTCCGGCAGCCGCGCATCCTCGCCCGGCAAGGCGCCCGAACGGCCGCCGACAAGACCAAGCT
>NZ_RZQT01000198.1:0-8239 GCF_003998485.1 Mesorhizobium sp. M7A.F.Ca.CA.001.04.2.1 | reverse complement strand
ATCCAGCAGTCGAAGGGTTGAACGGCCCTTCCGTCATTAGGCTGGCGATCCTTCACACCCCCTCTGGCCTGCCGACGTATCAATGATATCCGCTCAGATTAAATCGGCAGCGCGCCGGTTTCCTTCAGCGTCTCCAGCACGATCGCCGTCTTCACGTGCTGCACGGATTCGTGCGGCAGTAGCACGCCGTTGACGAATTCCGACAATGATTTGAGATCCGGCGTCACCACTTTCAGGATGTAGTCCATCTCGCCGGTCAGCGCGTGCGCTTCCTGCACTTCGGGCAGCCGCGCCACCAGTTCGCCGAAGCGCCTTGCATTGTCGCGATTGTGGGTGGCGAGCGTGACCGAAATGACGTTGACCAGGGAAAAACCGAGCTTGTCGCGGTCGAGAACGGCGCGATAGCCCCTGATGAAGCCGTCCTCCTCCAGCCGCTGACGGCGGCGCGAGCATTGCGACGCCGACAGGTTCACCCGCTCCGAAAGATCGTTGTTGGTCAGCCGCGCATCACCCTGCAACAGTGCCATTATCTTGCGGTCGAACTGGTCAATGCGCGCCTCATCCATGGCTTTCCCTTACATCATGCACGCTTCACGCATGACATCATCATTTCAAGCGTTTGAATGCAAGCACCGTGCGCCTCCTCCGCGTTATCATCGTGTCAAATCGCCTTTTCAGGCCAGGCCAGCTTTCGGAGGAATATTATGGGTCCCTTCCCGCACGACGCCCCGCCCGCCAGGATCAGCAAGGACAACCCGGCCGGCACCGATGGGTTCGAGTTCGTCGAATTCGCGCATCCGGAGCCGCAAAAGCTGGCTGAGCTGTTCACCCGCATGGGCTATATCGCGGTGGCCAAGCACCGCACGAAGGACATCACCGTCTGGCGCCAGGGCGACATCAACTATGTCGTCAATGCCGAACCCGGCTCGCATGCGATGAAGTTCGTCGACAAGCACGGCCCTTGCGCCGCCTCGATGGCCTGGCGGGTGGTCGACGCCAAACACGCCTTCGATCATGCCGTTGCCAAGGGTGCCACACCTTACGAAGGTGCCGACAAGGCGCTGGACGTGCCGGCGATCGTGGGCATTGGCGGCTCGCTGCTCTATTTCATCGAGACCTACGGCAAGAAGGGCTCGGCCTATGACGCCGAGTTTGAGTGGCTGGGTGCGCGCGACCCGCGGCCGGAAGGCGTCGGCTTCTACTATCTCGATCACCTGACCCACAATGTCTATCGCGGCCAGATGGACAAATGGTGGGATTTCTACCGCAACCTGTTCGGCTTCAAGCAGATCCATTTCTTCGACATCGACGGCAAGATCACCGGCCTGGTCAGCCGCGCCATCACCTCGCCCTGCGGCAAGATCCGCATTCCGCTCAACGAGTCCAAGGACGAGACCAGCCAGATCGCCGAGTACCTGAAGAAGTACAATGGCGAAGGCATCCAGCACATCGCCGTCGGCACCGACGAAATCTACGAGGCCACCGACAGACTGGCCGAGAACGGGCTGAAGTTCATGCCCGGCCCGCCTGAAACCTACTACGACATGTCGTATGACCGCGTGAACGGCCATGACGAACCGATCGAGCGGATGAAGAAGCACGGCATCCTGATCGACGGCGAAGGCGTCGTCGACGGCGGCATGACCAAGATCCTGCTGCAGATTTTTTCGAAAACCGTGATCGGGCCGATCTTCTTCGAGTTCATCCAGAGGAAGGGCGACGAAGGTTTTGGCGAAGGCAATTTCCGCGCGCTGTTCGAATCGATCGAGCAGGACCAGATCAAGCGTGGCGTGATCAAGGTTCAGGCGGCGGAATAGCCATCGAACTCACTTGCGGCCCGGCCAATTATGACCTAAATTCTGGTCATAAGAGGTCGTCTATGAATATCCCCATGGCAAAAGCGAAGGCTCAGCTTTCCGAATTGGTGAAACGTGCCCAGGCTGGCGAAGAGATCCATCTGACCCGACATGGAGAGGTTGTCGCAACCTTGAGCGCTCCCGTTCGGGCTGGTGGGAGCAAAGGCTTGCTTGGCGCCCTGAAAGGCCAGATTTGGATATCGGATGATTTTGATGAACTCGGTCCCGAATGGGACGAGTATATTAAATGAGCCGCAGATATCTGGTCGATACCCATATTCTGCTTTGGGTACTCAACGCCGATTCACGTCTTTCGGATCATCATCGCGATATCTTTCTCACAGGCAAGGATGTGATCGTCAGCGCCGTCTCGGTGGCCGAGATCGCCATCAAGAAATCGCTCGGCAAAGTGACGCTCACAGGCGACATCGTGGACCTCCTGCGATCGAACGGGATTCCGATTCTCGGCGTAAACGAACTACACGCGGCGAGACTTGAACATCTGCCGCTTCACCACCGCGATCCCTTCGACCGCCTGCTTATTGCGCAGACCCAAATTGAAGGCCTGACGTTGATCTCCGCGGATCGGCAATTTTCAGCCTATGACGTCGTATTGGCCTGATCGCCCAAGCCCAGCCGCTTGACCTCTTTCGCCGGGCTGAAGAGACAATACCGCGCGGTAGAGTCGGTCGTTCGACCAGAGATTGTTGCCGGCCATGCTGCGCGGGTAGTCGGGCAGGCTCATCACGTCATCCGGTTGACCGCGACAGATACAAGCCCGCCCACATAACGACAAATCCAGCAAGAACGATCAGCAGCAACCAGTTCATACGCCGACGCATGCTCTGCGTTTCCGCGTCCCGCGCGACGGCCATGTTGGTGACGGTGTGGAACATCATCGCCTTGCGCGGAAAGCCGCTGCGGTTGGTCAGGTCGGGCGATCGCGCCTCGATGCGATAGCTCAGCCGGATCGCCTGGATAAAGACCGCCAGTATGGCGAGTGCCCAGACTCCAGCCAGCAGATAGACCCCCGTCATGCCCTCACCTCTCGTATTTCTCGACCTTCTGTTCGATGGCGCCGAAGATCGAATGCCCGGTTTTGTCCTTCATCTCGATGCGCACCGTGTCGCCGAAGCGCAGGAACGGCGTTTTGGGTTCGCCCGACACAATGGTTTCGATCATCCGCAGTTCGGCGATGCAGGAATAGCCGGCGCCACCGGCCGAGACAGGCTTGCCCGGCCCGCCGTCTAGCTTGTTGGAGACGGTGCCGGAACCGATGATCGTGCCGGCGGCCAATGGCCGTGTCCTTGCTGCATGAACGATCAGCGCAGGAAAGTCGAAGGTCATGTCGATACCGGCATTGGCGCGGCCGAACGGCTTGCCGTTGAGATCGGCAAGCAGCGGCAGGCTGACCTTGCCGCCGTCCCAGGCATCACCCAGTTCGTCCGGCGTCACAGCGACCGGCGAAAACGCCGAGGACGGCTTTGATTGGAAAAAACCGAAACCTTTCTCCAGTTCCGGTCCGGTGAGCGCGCGCAACGTAACGTCGTTGACCAGCATGACCAGTCGGATCGCTGCCTTTGCTTCTTCGAGGCTTGCACCCATCGGCACATCGTCGACGATGACAGCGACCTCGCCCTCCATGTCGATGCCGAAGGCTTCGTCAGCCGTGCGGATCGGATCACGTGGCGGAATGAAAGAATCCGAGCCGCCCTGGTAGATCAGCGGGTCGGTCCAGAAGCTCGCCGGCATCTCGGCGCCGCGCGCTTTGCGCACCAGCTCGACATGGTTCACGTAAGCCGAGCCATCGGCCCATTGATAGGCACGCGGCAGCGGCGAATGGGCGTCATGTTCGTGGAAGCGCTCCGCCGGCATCGCATTGTTCTCAAGCGATTCCGCTATTGTCGCGAGATGCGGGGCGATGCGCCGCCAGTCGTCGAGCGCCGCCTGCAGCGTGCGAACCAGGAACGAGGCGTCGGTGAAGCGTGTCAGGTCGCGCGAGACGACGACGAGTTTCCCGTCGCGCGTCCCGTCCTTCAATGTGGCAAGCTTCATGCGGTTTCCTCTCCTGCTGCAGCTTTGGCGCTGCTTAAGCCCACAACAAGACCGTCGCGGGCGATCGTCAAGTCGCCGTTCCAAGTTTTCCTGACAGCGGCAGTCCAGTCGGCCTCGCCTATCAAAGAATCGTCGGCCGGGATGAGATGGTTGAGCACCAATCTCTTCACGCCGGCATCGCTTGCGATGCTGCCGGCTTCTTCGGCAAAGCTGTGGCTGGCGAGCAGATGCTCTCTGAGCCGCGCACCATTGCCGGTCCTGGCCACCAGTCGCTCGATGCCTTCTTCCAGCATGGCTTCGTGGACGAGGATGTCGGCGCCTCGGGCAAAATCGGCGAGCGGCGGATAAAAGGCCGTGTCGCCGGAGAACACCACGCTTTTGGCGCCATGCTCGAAGCGAAGCGCAAAACAATCGGTCACCGGCGGATGCTCGACGCGCAGCGCCGAAACCGTCAAGCCGCCCTGCGCGACCACCTGGCCTTCACCGAATTCGCTGATCGACACCAGATCGCGAATATCCGGCCGGCCTTCGTCAACGATGCGGATCTCGATGTCGAACTCCATCGCCTGGCAAAAGCGCCGCCAGTAATGACCGGTGCCGGGCGGGCCGAACACGCCGACGGGCGTCGCGAGGCCCGCCGTCCAGGCGGTGTGGATCAGCGGCCCCAGTTCCAGCACATGGTCGGAGTGCAGATGCGTGATGAAGATCAGGTCGAGCGACTTCAGGCTGATGCCGGCATCGACCAGACCACGCGTCACGCCAAGGCCGCAGTCGACGACGATGCTGCGGCCGCCGATCTGCAGCAGCGACGAACTCGGCCATGGACCACCCGGCCGCAATGCCGGGCCACCCTTCGAGCCCAAAAGCACCAGCCGGTCCGGCATTGGCTCGGTGCTCAAGACCAGTCGCCCTCGGGGGTGCCGTTGAAACGCTTCTTCAGGTCGGCCCAGCAGTCGATGTAATTGTCCTGCCGGGTTTCGAGCTCGGCGCCGTAGCGGGTCAGCATCTGCGGAAATCGGGTCTCGAACATGAAGGCCATGGTGTTGTCGAGCTTGACCGGTTTCAGCTCCGCGCGCGAGGCCTTTTCAAAGCCAGGCGCATCCGGCCCATGGGCCAGCATCAGATTGTGCAGGCTGATGCCGCCGGGCACGAAACCTTCTTCCTTGGCGTCGTACTGGCCGTGGATCAGGCCCATGAACTCGCTCATGATGTTGCGGTGGTACCAGGGCGGCCGGAAGGTATCTTCGGCCACCAGCCAGCGCGGCGGAAAGATGACGAAGTCGATGTTGGCCGTGCCCTCCTCGCCGCTCGGCGCGGTCAGCACCGTGAAGATCGACGGGTCGGGATGGTCGAACAGCAGCGCTCCGACCGGTGAAAAGGTCGCCAGATCATATTTGTAGGGCGCGTAGTTGCCGTGCCAGGCAACGACATCCAGCGGCGAATGGCCGATCTCGGTGACATGGAAATTGCCGCACCATTTCACGATCAGCCGGCACGGCGTTTCCTTCTCCTCGAACCAGGCGCAAGGCGTCTTGAAATCGCGTGGGTTGGCCAGGCAATTGGCGCCGATCGGGCCGCGATCGGGTAACGTCAGCTTGGCGCCGTAGTTCTCGCAGACGTAGCCGCGCACTTCGGCGTCGACCAGCTCGACCTTGAAGACCAGACCGCGTGGCAACACCGCGATCTCGCCGGGCCGCAGCTCAATGACGCCCATCTCGGTGACGAAGCGCAATGCGCCGACTTGCGGCACGACCAGCAACTCGCCGTCGGCATTGAAAAAATGATCGTCCGCCATCGAGGTGTTGGCGACATAGACATGCGCCGCCATGCCGGTCTGCCCGAGCACGTCGCCAGCGGTTGTGATGCTGCGCATACCGGCGATGAAATCGGTCGGCTCCTTCGGCATCGGCACCGGGTTCCAGCGATACTGGCCGAGCGCCAGTTCATGATCGCCGACATTGGGCGCACTCTTCCACAAGGGATAGCTCGCCGCCTTGAAGCGGCCGGTGTGCTTGACGCTCGGCCGGATGCGGTAGAGCCAGGACCGCTCATTGGTGCCGCGCGGCGCGGTGAAGGGCGAGCCTGAAAGCTGCTCGGCATAGAGGCCGTAGGCCGGCCGCTGCGGCGAATTCCGTCCCTGCGGCAACGAGCCGGGCAGCGTCTCGGTCTCAAAATCGTTGCCGAAGCCCGGCATATAGGAAAAGGCCATTGCTTCCTCCCGAAATGGATATCAATTGACCAAACTGGTTTCATTTGTAACCATCGAAAATGTAACCATCAATGGCGGCTTTGAAAAATGGCGATCAGGAGCGAAGCGTCCGACGCGGCTGAAATTCTCAATCTGGAAAACTTCCTGCCCTACCGGCTCTACCGGCTTGCCGACGCCGTCAGCCGCGAATTTTCGAGGATATACAAGGACAGCCATGGCCTGACGCGGCCGGAATGGCGCACCCTTTCGGGGCTGGGGCAGCATGGAACGATGACTGCGACCGAACTCGGCGAGCAATCGGCTATGCACAAGACCAAGGTTTCACGCGCCGTGGCTGAACTCGAGCGGCGGCGCTGGTTGATGCGGACACCTGATGAGAAAGATCGCCGTATCGAACATCTGACGCTGACCGGAACGGGGCTTGCCGCCTATCGCGAGATGGTGCCGCTGGCGAAGGCGTTCGAACGGGATTTGCTGGCAAGGCTCAGCGCTGAAGAGCGCACGGCGATCACCAGCGGACTGGCTGCATTGGAGACCAGTCTGGTCCCGAGCAAGAGTTAGTCCAAGATCAAGCCAATCACTCTGAACGACGGAGTTCGAGCGAGACTGCGTGGAAACTCCCGAAGCATAGCATTGCTTTCGATTTAATCGTGATTTGCGTTGTCAGGCCGCGTATAATGCCCATCATACCGACAGGAGGACTACGATGAGCATTCGCACATTAAGTGTCCTGGTGACGCTGCTTGTAGGCACCTGCACATTTGCGCAGGCGCAGCAGACAAAGCCGATGTCGATCGAAGTGTTCCCTTTCGAATTGGAGGACAAGAGCGCCGGGGCGGGAATAATTCCCCCGGATGAATATGACAGGCGCTATCTGTCGGAATCAGCACAGTTGCTAAGGACATGCTCTCCCAGTCTGGGCGTTTTACAGTAATTGATGTGCCGGCGAGGGATACACAGGCCACGGCGCCGCACGGATTGCGCAACTGCGCTGGTTGTGAAGGCCCGATTGCCAAGGAGCACGGCGCGTCGCTTGCCTTGCTTGGCGTCGTAACGCGCGTCAACCGAACAGAACATACTATGTTCATTCGCATCCTTGACGCCGAAACCGGGAAACATGTTTCGGAGGGGTTTACCGATCTTCGCATGGGTGCGAACTACGCGTGGCCCCGCTCCGTGAAATGGCTGATGAAAAACAGAATTCTGCGTTAGGGCGGCATCTACCAATCCATCACCACCTTGCCGGAACTGCCGCTGCGCATTGCATCGAAGCCGGCTTGGAAATCGTCGATGCCGATGCGGTGCGTGATAAGCCCGGAAACATCCAGCGGCCCCTGCACCAGCGCGATCATCTTGTACCAGGTCTCGAACATCTCGCGGCCATAGATGCCCTTGAGATGCAGCATCTTGAAGATGACCTTGTTCCAGTCGATCTCGAAACCGGTCGGCGCGATGCCCAGAATGGCGATCTTGCCGCCGTTGTTCATGGTGTCGATCATGTCGCGGAAGGCGGGGGCCGCGCCCGACATTTCGAGGCCGACATCAAAACCCTCGGTCATGCCGAGTGCCGGCATGACATCGCGCAGCTTTTCCTTGGACGCGTCGACGACATGCTGGACGCCGAGCTTTTTCGCCAGCGCCAGCCGCACCGGATTGATGTCGGTGATGACGACTTTTCGCGCGCCGACGCATTGGGCGACGAGCGCGCCCATGATGCCGATCGGCCCGGCGCCGGTGACCAGCACGTCCTCGCCGACCAGATCGAAGGAGAGTGCGGTGTGCACGGCATTGCCCAACGGATCGAAGATGGCGGCGATCTCGTCCGGCACATCATCGGGGATCGGCACGACGTTGTGCTGCGGGATAGCCAGATACTCACCGAAGGCGCCCGGACGATTGACGCCGACGCCGAGCGTGTTGCGGCACAGATGCCCTCGCCCGGCGCGACAGTTGCGGCAATGACCGCAGACGATGTGGCCCTCGCCCGACACGCGCTGGCCGACCTTGTATTCGGTGACCGCTGCGCCGAAATCGGCAACGGTGCCGACGAATTCATGGCCCGTCACCATCGGCACCGGCACCGTCTTCTGCGCCCACTGGTCCCAATTGTAGATGTGCA
>NZ_RZQT01000197.1:0-8289 GCF_003998485.1 Mesorhizobium sp. M7A.F.Ca.CA.001.04.2.1 | reverse complement strand
CCCTTGGTCTCGTTGTCGGACGAGCGCGGCTTGGCGAACTGGCCGGCAACGCGGCCGACCTTGACCACCGGCTGCGCGCCGGCGAAGGTCAGCACCACCGACATCTGCAGGAAGACGCGGAAGAAGTCGCGGATGTTGTCTGCGCCGTGCTCGGCGAAGCTCTCGGCGCAATCGCCACCCTGAAGGAGGAATGCGTCACCGGCAGCGACCGAAGCGAGCTGCTTCTTGAGCTTGCGCGCCTCACCGGCAAAAACCAGCGGCGGAAAGGTTGCGAGCTGGGCTTCCGTGTTCTTCAGCGCGGCGAGGTCCGGATAAGCAGGAACCTGCTTGATCGGCTTTGCTCTCCACGAATTCGGCGACCATTTCGTCATCGCTGCACCCAACGCTCTTTCCAGCGGCCTATACTCCGCCATTCCCGCCCCAATTGGGGATCGCGGCTCCATACACGAAGCCGATTTCCTATTCTAGACCGGAATTTCAGCGCTGGCGAATGGTCCGAGGCTAGCTACGCCGCCTTCTCCACCAGCCGTGCCAACTGCGTCATGACGACCGCCGAGCCCGCCAGCCTCTTCTCGGCTGTCGGCCAGTCGCGCACGAAGACGACACTGTGGTCCGGCCGGATCTTGGCCAACGATCCCTGTTCGCCAATGAACTTGACCAGCCCGACCGGGTTGGAGAATTCGCGCTTGCGGAAATGGATGACGACGCCCTTCGGCCCGGCGTCGAGTTTTTCGACATTGGCCTTGCGGCAGAGCGCCTTGATGAAGACGATCTTCAACAGATGCTTCACCTCCTCCGGCAGCGGGCCGAAGCGGTCGATCAGCTCGGCGCCGAAAGCGTCGATTTCCTCGGTGTTTTCGAGATCGCCGAGACGGCGATAAAGCGCCAGCCGGAGCTGCAGGTCCGGAACATAGCTTTCCGGGATCATCACCGCCGTGCCGACGGCAATCTGCGGCGACCAGCCGCCATCCTGCACCTCGCCCGAATCCTTCACCTCGGCGACGGCTTCTTCCAGCATCTGCTGGTAGAGTTCGAAGCCGACCTCCTTGATGTGTCCGGACTGCTCCTCGCCGAGAAGATTGCCGGCGCCTCTGATATCGAGGTCGTGGCTGGCCAGTTGGAAGCCGGCGCCCAGAGTGTCGAGCGATTGCAGCACCTTGAGCCTCCGCTCGGCGGTGTCCGTCAGCTTGCGGTTGGCTGGCAGCGTGAACAGCGCGTAGGCCCGCACCTTCGAACGGCCGACGCGGCCGCGCAATTGGTAGAGCTGCGACAGGCCGAACATGTCGGCGCGGTGGATGATCAGCGTGTTGGCGGTCGGAATATCAAGGCCGGATTCGACGATGGTGGTCGACAACAGCACGTCGTACTGGCCGTCATAAAAGGCATTCATGATGTCGTCGAGTTCGCCCGGCGGCATCTGGCCATGAGCCACCGCCACCTTCAACTCCGGCACGGATTCCTTCAGGAAATCATGTATTTCCGAGAGATCGCTGATGCGCGGCACCACATAGAAGGAATGGCCACCGCGATAGCGTTCGCGCAGCAGCGTCTCGCGGATCACCAGCGGATCGAAGGGCGATATGAAGGTGCGCACCGCCATGCGATCGACCGGCGGCGTGGCGATCAGCGACAGCTCGCGCACCCCGGTCAACGCCAGTTGCAGCGTTCGCGGGATCGGCGTCGCCGACAGCGTCAGCACGTGCACGTCGGTCTTCAGGTCCTTCAGCCGTTCCTTGTGCTTGACGCCAAAATGCTGCTCTTCGTCGATGATCAGCAGACCAAGGTTCTTGAACGAGATCGCGGAACCGAGCAGCGCGTGCGTGCCGATGACGATGTCGACCTGGCCTTCGGCGATGCCTTTCTTGGTCTCGGTCAGTTCCTTGGCGCCGACCAGCCGCGACGCCTGGGCGACGCGGATCGGCAGGCCGGAAAACCGCTGCGAAAACGTCTTGAAATGCTGGCGTGACAGCAATGTCGTCGGCACCACCACCGCCACCTGAAAGCCTTCCATCGCCGCGATGAAGGCGGCACGCAGCGCCACTTCGGTCTTGCCGAAACCGACATCGCCGCAGATCAGCCGGTCCATCGGCTTGCCGGCAGCAAGATCGTCGCGCACCGAATCGATGGCCGTCTGTTGGTCGTCGGTCTCTTCATAGGGAAAGCGGGCGGCGAACTCGCCATAGAGGCCTTCTGCCGGCACCAGTGGCGGCGCCGAGCGCATCTGCCGCTCGGCGGCGATGCGGATCAATTGACCGGCCATGTCGAGCAGGCGCTTCCTCAGCCGCGCTTTGCGCGACTGCCAGGCGCCGCCGCCAAGCTTGTCCAGCGTCGCCTCGGCCGTGTCAGAACCGTAGCGCGACAGGAGTTCGATGTTTTCCACCGGCAGGAACAGCCGGTCGTCGCCGGCATAGTGGATTTCCAGGCAGTCATGCGGTGCGCCGACCGCTTCGATGGTGCGCAGGCCAATGAAACGGCCAATGCCGTGGTCGGCATGGACGACAATGTCGCCGGCCGACAGCGCCGAGGCCTCGGCAATGAAATCCGAGGGACGCTTCTTGCGTTTCGAGCGCCGGATCAGCCGGTCGCCCAAAATGTCCTGTTCGGCGACGACGACCAGTTTTTCGGTCTCGAAGCCGGATTCGAGCGGCAGCACGGCCAGGGCCGCCTGCCCCGGCTCGAGCTTTTCGGCTTCCGCCAGCGTCACGACCTGCTTGAGGTTGCCGAGATGGTGTTCGGCGAGGATCTGGCCAAGCCGGTCGAGCGAGCCTTCGGTCCAGCCGGCGATGACGACGCGGCGGCGCGCCGCGCGCTCATCGACGATGTGTTTGACGACGACATCGAACACGTTGGCGTTCGGATCGGCGCGCTCCTCGACGAAGCTGCGGCCGTGGCGCGAACCGGCGTGATAGACCTTCTTGGCGCCAACGTCGGGCGCGTCGAATGGCGTAAAGTCGATCGCTTCGCGCGGCCCGAGCGAGGTGATCAGGTTTTCCGGGGAGAGATAGAGCAGGTCCGGCGCGACTGGCTTATAGGGCACCGCATCCTTCAGCGCGCCGTCGGCCTGCTTCCTGCGCGCCTCGTAGTGATCGAGGATCAGCGTGTGGCGCTCGGCCAGCGCCTCATGCGCCAGATGGTCGAAGATGACGGGCGTGTCAGGCAGATAGTCGAACACCGTCTCCAGCCGTTCGTAAAAGAACGGCAGCCAGTGCTCCATGCCAGCGAAGCGACGCCCTTCGCTGACCGCCGCATAGAGCCCGTCGTCGCGCTGCGGTGCGCCGAAGGCTTCGATATAGGAGCGGCGGAAGCGGCTGATGGTTTCCGGCGTCAGCGCCACCTCGCTCATCGCTTGCAGCGCCATCGACTTGCGTTGACCGGTGGTGCGCTGCGTGGCGGCGTCGAACACACGGATCGATTCCAGCGTGTCGCCGAAGAAATCGAGCCTGAGCGCCTCGGTCCAGCCGGGAGCGAACAGGTCGAGAATGCCGCCGCGCACCGCGAACTCGCCGATGCCGCGCACTGTCGGCACACGCTCGAAACCGGACGTTTCCAGCCGCGAGACCAGTGCGTTCATGTCGATCTGGTTGCCGGGCCTGGCATGAAAAGTCTGCGCCTCGACCAACTCGGACGGCGGAATGCGCTGCAGCAGCGCATTGGCGGTGGTGAGGATGACGGCGCGGTGCGGCTTCTTCGCCAGAGCGATCATGGCGGTCAGCGCATCGAGGCGCTTGGCGGCCGCATCGGAGCCGGGCGAGACGCGGTCGTAGGGCAAGCAATCCCAGGCCGGCAGTTCCAGCACCGGCAGGCCGGGGGCCGCGAAGGACAATGCCTCGATGATCGCCGGCAGGCGCTGACCGTCGCGCGCGACGAACAGAACCGGCTTGTCGGGCGCGATCTCGAGCGCCGCCTGCACCAGCGCAAAGGCTTCGTAGCCGTCGGCGACGCCATCGACGATGAACTGACCGGCGCGGCCTTTCGGCAGACCGATGGTGGGAATGAGGCTCATGAAATCACGGTCTTGTTTTATCGCAATTCCGAACGGAAAACCGCTTCGTACTTTTCCTGGAATTGCTTGTGTTCAGAATGTCAGAGAGCGGCGGAAAGCCAGGATCTTTCGCAGGACGGCACAATCGATATCGGCCGGAACCGGGCGTTCGCCGGTGACCATGGGCAGGAATTCGGTATCGGGAATGTCGAGGAGCCTCTCATATTGGTCGATTTCCTCGTTGGTCAAGACGCCGATCTCAGCGTCGGCGAAAGTGCCGAGGATCAGGTCCATCTCGCGCATGCCGCGATGCCAGGAGCGAAACAGAAGCTTGCGGCGGCGCACGTCCAGCCCCTCGCTTGATCTCGTCGTTCCGGTCATCGTACCGCATCCTTGCTTGCTGCGGCGCATATAGCGTGGATAGAAGGGGCTGTCAGCCTTGCGCTGCCGCCGTCGCAACATAAGCTGACATCATGCGCCCGACCATCCTCGATCCCTTGTTTGTCCCGATTACGTCGCTTGCAGGCGTCGGACCGAAAGTCGGCGCGCTGATCGAGAAGGTTGTTCCGGCCGATCTCGGCGACCGCGCGGCGCGTGCCGGCGATCTTCTGTTCGTGCTGCCGCACACCGTCATCGACCGGCGCAGTCGGCCTGGTATCGCGGGATCCGCGGAAGGCCAGATCGTCACGCTCGATGTGCGCATCGACCGCCACCAGCCGCCACCGCGTGGCAACAGGTCGGTGCCCTACCGGGTCTTCGCCCATGACGATACCGGAGAGATCGCGCTGACCTTCTTCCATGCTCACGCCTCCTATCTCGAAAAGGCGATGCCCGAGGGCGAGCATGTCGTGGTCTCGGGCCGCATGGAATGGTTCAACGGCCGCCCGAGCATGGTCCACCCCGACCATATTGCGCTGGCCAGCGAAGCGGAAAACCTGCCGCTGGTCGAACCGGTCTATCCTCTGACAGCCGGGCTCTCGGGCAAGGTGCTGCGCCGGGCGATCGGCCAGGCGCTGACGCGCGTGCCTGAATTTCCCGAATGGCAGGACGGCGCCTTCATGCGGCGGCACACCTTTGCGGCCTTTGGCGATGCGCTTGCCCGCATCCACAATCCGGCCGACCCGATTGACGTCTCCATCGATGGTGCCGCCTGGCGGCGGCTCGCCTATGACGAGTTGCTGGCGGGCCAGGTCTCGCTGGCGCTGGTGCGAGCGAAAGTCCGCAGGCTGTCCGGGCGACCCCTGGTCGGCGACGGCCGCATCGTCGAAAAACTGCGGGCCGCACTGTCCTATTCGCTGACATCAAGCCAGGAGTTTGCGCTGGCCGAAATCAATGCCGACCTCGCCGACCCAGAGCGCATGCTGCGGCTTCTGCAGGGCGATGTCGGTTCCGGCAAGACTGTCGTCGCGCTGCTGGCCATGGCGCGTGCCGTCGAGGCCGGCGGCCAGGCAGCCTTGATGGCACCGACCGAAATCCTGGCGCGCCAGCATCTTGCGACCATCACGCCGCTTGCCGCCAAGGTAGGGCTTCGCATCGCCATCCTCACCGGTCGCGAGAAGGGCCGCGAACGCGCGGATACGCTGGTCGGCCTGGCAACCGGCGAGATCGACATCGTCGTCGGCACCCACGCGCTGTTCCAGGAGACCGTCACCTTCAAAGACCTCGTCTTCGCCGTCATCGACGAGCAGCATCGTTTCGGCGTCCATCAGCGGCTTGCCATCACCGCCAAGGGCGACGCGCCAGACATGTTGGTGATGACGGCCACTCCTATCCCGCGCACCCTGGTGCTGACCGCTTTCGGTGACATGGACGTGTCGAAACTGACGGAAAAACCGGCCGGCCGCCAGCCGATCCGTACCGTTACGCTGCCGCTCGAGCGGCTCGACGAACTGGTCGCCCGCATGGTGGACGCCGTCGCCGGCGGCCAGAAGATCTACTGGATCTGTCCGCTGGTCGAGGAATCCGAAGAGATCAAACTGATGTCGGCCGAAGACCGCTTCGCCTCGCTGAAACCATTGTTCGGCGATCGCATCGGTCTCGTTCACGGCCGCATGAAGGGTGCCGAGAAGGACGAGGCGATGCGCGCCTTCAAGCAGGGCGAGACACGCATCCTGATCGCCACCACCGTCATCGAGGTCGGCGTCGATGTGCCGGACGCCACCGTCATGGTCATCGAGCATGCAGAGCGCTTCGGCCTGGCCCAGTTGCACCAGCTGCGCGGCCGGGTCGGACGCGGTGACAAGCCCTCCTCATGCGTGCTGCTCTACAAGGACCCGCTCGGCGAGACCGCAAAACGCCGGCTGTCGGTGATGCGCGAGACCGAGGATGGGTTCCTGATCGCCGAGGAGGACCTGAAGCTGCGCGGCGAAGGCGAATTGCTGGGCACCCGCCAGTCGGGCACGCCGGGCTTCCAGGTGGCTCGCATCGAGGCGCATGCCGACCTTCTGGAGGCCGCCCGCGACGATGCCAGGCTGATCCTGTCACGCGATCCGGAGCTGCAATCGCAGCGTGGTGAGGCGTTGCGCCTGCTGCTTTACTTGTTCGGTCGCGACGAAGCCGTGCGGCTTCTGCGCGCCGGCTGAGCCAGGGCGGCAACCGAAGGGTTGGCGAGCATCCCTTCGATCGGCTCGCCATTCACGACAACCATTTGCTTTACTTCGGGCGCCACCAGACCGGCGGAGACGATCAGCTTGGCGCCATCCTCGATCGTCATGTCGAGCGGCACGATGTCCGACTTCGGCACATACATCAGGAAGCCCGTGGTCGGGTTTGGCGTGCACGGCATGAATACGGCGATCAGCGGATCGCCTTCCTGGTCGAGCTTCTGGTTGATCTCGGTTTCCTTTTCACTGGCGACGAACACCAGCGACCACACGCCCTTGCGCGGATATTCGACCAGCCCGACCTGGCGGAACATGTCGCCCTTGTTCGACAGCACGGTCTCGAAAATCTGTTTCAGCGAGCCGTAGATGCCTCGCACCAGCGGCATGCGGCCAAGCAGGCGCTCGCCGAAATTGACGATGGCGCGGCCGACGATGTTTGCCGTCAGGAAACCGATCAGCGTGATCAGGATAAGCGCCACGATCAGTCCGAACCCCGGCACCGGAAACGACAGGTAGGTGTCAGGGCTGTAGCGGGCCGGAATATAAGGCTTCACCCAGGAATCGACCCAGCCGATGAACGACCAGGCAATGTAGGCGGTGATCGCCAAGGGCGCGCAGACGATGAAGCCCGTGAGGAAATAGTTCCTCAGCCGGGTCATGCCGGAGGTCTTGGGAGCGTCGGACATGGTTCACCGGAGCGCGGGTTGCAGCGCAACATTAGTGAACCGGACGAAGCTTTGGAACTGCGAAGTTTTTAAAGAGCCGATTATGCCGCTACTTCCAACGGCTCAATCTTCTCGAGCTCCGGCGCCAGCTTTCTGGCTTCGGTTTCAAGCTCATAGGCCTGTTGAAAATTCATCCAGAATTCGGGCGTGGTGTTGAAAAATCTGGCGAGGCGAAGAGCGGTATCGGGAGTCAGGCCGATCTCTTCCTTGGCAATGCGTTCGATACGGGTGCGCGGAAGGTTGAGCTTTTTCGCCAGCGCGCCTACACTCATGCCGAGCGGGACGAGATATTCTTCACGCAGGAATTCTCCAGGATGAACTGGACGTGCGAACTTCGATGCCATTCGGCTCAACCTCCGGTCTGGAAGGCAAAACCTATTCCACCGTCACCGATTTCGCCAGATTGCGTGGCTGGTCGACGTCGGTGCCCATGAACACGGCGGTGAAATAGGCCAGCATCTGTATCGGCAGCGCATAGATGATCGGCGAGATGATTTCGGGCACATCCGGCAGCACGATTGTTTCCATCGTCTTCACGCTCACCTGCGCCGCGCCCTTGCTGTCGGTGATCAGGATGATCTTGCCGCCGCGCGCCGCCACTTCCTGCATGTTGGAAACGGTTTTCTCGAAGATCCGGTCATGCGGCGCGATGACGATGACCGGCATATTCTCGTCGATCAGCGCGATCGGCCCATGCTTCAGTTCGCCGGCTGCATAGCCTTCGGCGTGGATGTAGGAGATTTCCTTGAGTTTCAACGCGCCTTCCATGGCCAGCGGGAAGTTGGTGTCGCGGCCGAGATAGAGCACGTCCTTGTAGCGCGAGAGTTCGCGCGCGATCCGCTCGATCTGCTCTTCAAGCTTGAGCACCTGGTTGGCGTAGCGCGGCGCTTCCGAAAGCGCGCGCACCAGGGTTTTCTCCTGTTCCTTCGAAATCATACCGCGCGCCACGCCGGCGCGCACCGCAAGCGCGGCCAGCACG
>NZ_RZQT01000196.1:0-8616 GCF_003998485.1 Mesorhizobium sp. M7A.F.Ca.CA.001.04.2.1 | reverse complement strand
GGCTGTCACGGCGGTATTTGCCGGACAGCAATCCGCCGGCAAGCGGGCTCCAGACCAGAACGCCCAGCCCCTGGTCGACGGAAATCGGCAGCAGTTCGTACTCCGCTTCGCGCGCTTCCAGCGTGTAGTGGATCTGCTGCGTGATGAAGCGCGGCTGATGACGGCTGTCGCTGATGCCGAGCGCCTTCATCACCTGCCAGCCGGAATAGTTGGAGCAGCCGACATAGCGGATCTTGCCCTGGGCAACCAGCGTGTCGAGCGCGCCGATGGTTTCCTCCAGCGGCGTCACGCCATCCCATTCGTGCAGGAAATAGATGTCGATGACGTCGGTCTTGAGCCGCTTCAGGCTCTTCTCGCATTCCCGGATCAGGTGATGGCGCGACAGGCCTTCATCGTTTGGACCTTTGCCGATCCGCATCCGTGCCTTGGAGGCGATCAGCACGTCGCCCTTGCGCTTGCCGCCGAGCGCTTCGCCGATGATTTCTTCGGAAATGCCGTTCGAATAGACATTGGCGGTGTCGATGACATTGATGCCGGCGTCGATACAGAGATCGATCATCCGGCGCGCTTCGTCGAGATCGGTCTTGCCGACCGCCGAAAAAGCTCCGGCGCCGCCGAACGTCATGGTCCCCATGGTCAGTGTCGAAACTTTCAGGCCGGAACGGCCGAGAGTGCGGTATTCCATGTCGGTCCTCGCGATTACGTTGGAAAAAGGCTGGGGGGCGCCCGAAAGTGGCCGCTATTTGTAGGACAATTTGGGTGACGTGTCTCCATGCCAGCGCGGCGGATCGATCATGCCTGGCTGGATCGACAGCGGCGGTAACCATGCTCGCGCTGCAATAAAACCGTCATTGCAGGCCTATATGGAAGTCGGCTCAGGTGTTGCCGTTCCCGGGCTGTAGGCCGGGAGTTTGGGGCGCCGGACGTGGATCGACAGAGCTTGCAAGTGGAGCAGCCGATAATGACCGAGCTAAAACAGAATTCTCCGGCCAGGGATTGGCTTGAAGCCGAGCTCGCCGACACGCTTGACGAAGACTATGAGCTCGAAATGTCGGAGCCGGCGCTGTCGATGGAGATCGCCAAGATCTACAAGAACTCGCATCCGCCTTCGATCGATCGCATGCAGTATTTTCGCGACCTGATCACCCTGCAGTCCGAATTGATCAAGCTGCAGTCCTGGGTCGCCCACCACAAGAAGAAGCTGGTGGTAATCTTCGAGGGACGCGATTCGGCCGGCAAGGGCGGTGTCATCAAACGCATCACCCAGCGCCTCAACCCGCGCATCTGCCGTGTCGTCGCACTGCCGGCGCCGACGGAGCGCGAAAAGTCGCAATGGTATTTCCAGCGCTATGTCCCGCATCTGCCGGCCGGCGGCGAGATCGTGCTGTTCGACCGCTCATGGTACAACCGCTCGGGCGTCGAGCGGGTGATGGGCTTTGCCCAGCCCGATCAGGTCGAAGAATTCTTCCACGACGTGCCGGAATTCGAGCGCATGCTGGTCCGCTCGGGCATCACCGTGGTCAAATACTGGTTCTCGATCACCGACGAGGAACAGCAGATGCGCTTCCTGATGCGCATCCACGATCCGATGAAACAGTGGAAACTGTCGCCGATGGACCTGCAGTCGCGCGTGCGCTGGGAGCAGTACACCAAGGCCAAGGAAGAGACCTTCGCCCGCACCAACATCCCGGAAGCGCCCTGGTTCATCGTCGAGGGCAACGATAAGAAACGCGCGCGGCTGAACTGCATCGACCATCTGCTCAAGCAGCTGCCTTACGAGGAAGTGCCGCACGAGGAGATCACTTTGCCGGAGCGCGTCTTCAACCCCGAATACGAACGCCAGGTGCTGCCGCGCGAGCTCTACGTACCGGAAAAGTATTGAGGCAGACGAAGCTGCGATCTCCCCCACGCGGGGGGAGATTGGCTCTCCACCTACGCCCGCTTGATCACCACATGCGTCGCGAGCGGGGTCGCCACCTGCTCGCTGCAGACATAGCCGAGCTTGAGCATGTCCAGGCCGGCAAAAAGGTTCTCGCCCGTGCCCAGCAGCACCGGCGCGATCGCCAGATGCATCTCGTCGATCAGTTTTTCCTGCAGATATTGCCGTATGGTGGCGACGCCGCCGCCGACCCGCACATCCTTGCCGCCAGCGGCAGCCTTGGCCTGTTCAAGAGCTGAATGGATGCCGTCGATGACGAAGTGGAAAGTGGTGCCGCCCTCCATCGTGATCGGTTCCCGCTTGTGATGGGTCAGCACGAAAACCGGCACATGATAGGGCGGGTTGTCGCCCCACCAGCCTTTCCAGCTGTCGTCAGGCCATTCGCCGCGGATCGGTCCGAACATGTTGCGGCCGAGGATCCAGGCGCCGACATTTTCGAAGCTGCGCGCCGCGAACGCCTCGTTGACGTCGGTGGTGCCGCCATCTTGTCCGAGCACCATCTCGCGGAAGGTGCGGGTGTCGACAAACCACTTGTGCAAGGATTCCCCACCGACGCCGAGCGGATTTTGCAGATCCTGATCGGGACCGGCGCCATAGCCGTCGAGCGATAGGGTGAAAGCGTTGACGCGAAGTTTGGACATGCGAGCCTCCTCGATAACCGATTGTGTTTTGCAAGCAGTTGTTTTGTAGCAAACCGATTGTGAATTGCAAGCGGTATTTTCAAGCTCAAACGAAGCCCACGCAACGGTCAAGTGGCCCTCGCTATGGATTCCCCGGCCAAGAGCCGGAAATTGGTATGGATGTCGAAGCGGATTGGCCGACATTGCTCGCCGCGACCGGCCGTCGTCGCGAAGAGAAATTACCCCTTCAGCATCTCCGCCACTTCGGGTGCGAAATAGGTCAGGATGCCGTCGCAGCCGGCGCGCTTGAAGGCGAGCAGCGATTCCAGCATTGCCTTCTCGCCGTCGATCCAGCCATTGGCGCCTGCCGCCTTGATCATCGAATATTCGCCTGACACCTGGTAGGCGAAGGTCGGCATCTGGAACTCGTCCTTCAGCCGCCGGATGATGTCGAGATAGGGCAGGCCGGGCTTGACCATCAGCATGTCGGCGCCCTCGGCGATGTCCTGTTCGGCCTCTCTCACCGCCTCGTCCGAATTGGCATGGTCGATGTAATAGGTCTTCTTGTCGCCCTTGAGCAGACCGGCGGTGCCCACCGCCTCGCGATAGGGTCCGTAGAAGGCCGAGGCGAATTTGGTCGCATAGGACATGATCGCCACGTCCTGAAAACCATTGGCATCGAGCGCGTCGCGGATGGCGCCGATACGGCCGTCCATCATGTCGGACGGTGCGATGATGTCGGCGCCGGCGGCCGCCTGTATGACTGCAGCGGCGGTCACCTGTTCCACTGTCTCGTCGTTGACGATGATGCCGTCGCGCAGGATGCCGTCATGGCCGTGGCTGGTGAATGGGTCGAGCGCTGCGTCGGTGATGATGCCGATCTGCGGTACCGCATCCTTGATCGCGCGGGTGGCGCGGTTGATCACATTGTCGGGATCGAGGATGTGCGAGCCGGTCTGGTCGCGCAGCGAGATGTCCACATTGGGGAAGGTGGCGAGGGCGGGAATGCCGAGTTTTGCCGCGCGCTCTGCCTCCTTGACGGCGAGATCGATCGACAGGCGGAAGACGCCGGGCATGGCGGCGATCGGCTCGCGGATACCCTTGCCCTCGACGACGAAGATCGGCCAGATCAAATCGTCGACCGTGAGCCGGTTCTCCTGCACCAGACGGCGCGACCAGTCGGCCTTGCGCATGCGGCGCAGACGGCGGCTGCCGGTGATCTCGTCGACGCCGCGCGCTCCGGCGGGCTTTGCGGGGGTGAATTTGTTCATCGCCAGTACTCTCGTTCGGGCAGGCTTTTACCACGAGCTCCCGCCGCTGACCAATGCGGCACGATTGTGCCAGCGACCGGGTCGAGGCCTATTCGGGTTGCCCATTGCCTGACAGAATCTGTGCCGCGCCCCTGATGGCGACACGGAAAGCCTCGTCGAAGCCGACACCGCGCACCTGCCAGATGTAGGTCTTGCCGGCCATGGCCAGCCGCCAGTCGGCGATCCAGCCCAGTTCCTTGTCGCTCCAGACGAGACTGCCGTAAAGCGCCTGGTCGGCGCCGGCCTTCTTCGCCAGTGTGTCGAGCTTCGTCATCTCGGCATTGCGAAGCGCCTGATCGTCCAATCCGGCCTGCGACAGCTGCGCCACCGTGGGAAAAGTCACCTGCATGGCCAGCGGTACGGCGGCATTGCCGAACGATTCGCGCATCAGCATGCCACGGTCGTCCTCGGCATCGAGCGCGTAATGCGTTGTTCCGCGCTCGGTCGCCAAAAACACCGCCAGCCGTGGCCGCCCGGTCAGCCACGGCCTGCTGCCGAGCGAAGCCAACACCGGGTCGATGTCAGCAGGCTTGTACTGGCAGTAGAGATTATGAGGCCGATCGTACGTGCCCTGGTCGTCATGGTTGGGAATGCCTTCCATGCGGTCGCGATACTGGAAACTGGCGACGAAGGTGCCGGCTTTGTCGCGCAATGCCGTCATTTCAGGTTTCGCCGGCAGGCGCTGATCGCCGGAAACCCGCACCAGAACCGCGTCGAGGCAGCGCTTGAAGCCGGACTGGCGGTTCTTCTCGTACTTGCCGTTGACGATGGTCTGCGAGCTGTAGAGGTCTTCCAAAGTCCCCGCCATGACCGGGAGAACAGCCAAGCAGAGGCTCAGCCCGATTGCCACCGGCGCAAGGTGCGAAAATCGAGTCATAAACAATCGTCCCGTTCGAAGACCCACCAGGTACGCTGCAATGAACTCTACCCAGTTTTCCGTATTGCAGCTCCATTTTTAGCACTGGCTCCTGGTCCGGGCCAGAGCTTGCACCGGTGTCCTCGCCATTGACGCACCCATGCGCCACGCTTTAGCACTTCAGTCCCGGCGGCCGGGAGAGGGATTCTTTCACGATGGATTTTGGCGGAGGCGACGAGATCCGCTTCGAACATCTGGGCCGGGCCGGCGTCGTCACCTTGACGCGGCCGCAGGCCCTCAATGCCTTGACGCACCGCATGATCGGGGCGCTCGACGCCGCTCTTTCCGCCTGGGAGGCCGACCAGGGCATCGACGTCATCGTCGTCAAGGCAGAGGGCAGGGCCTTTTCGGCCGGCGGCGATATCCTGCATGTCTATGAGACAGGTCGGGCGGGAAAACCGCCGGTCGAGTTCTTCGCCGACGAATACCGGCTCAACGCCCGCATCAACAGCTACAAGAAGCCCTATGTCGCCCTGATCGACGGTATCGTCATGGGTGGCGGCGTCGGCATCTCCTTCCACGGCTCGCACCGGGTGATGACCGAGAATGCCCAGTTTGCCATGCCGGAAGTCGGCATCGGCTTCTTTCCGGATGTTGGCGCCAGCCACCTGCTGCCCGATCTCGGCGGCTCCTTCGGCATGTATCTGGCGCTGACCGGCAATCGCATTCGATATGGCGATGCGCTGTGGTCTGGGCTGGCCACCCATACCATCAAGGCCGAGGACCAGGCTGGCTTCCTCGACCGGCTGGCGTTGACCGGCGATCCGGAATCGGTGCTGCGCGGCTTCTTCGTGCAGGCAAGGCGAGAAACCGACAGGCCGACGCTGGAGGCGATTGTCCGTCATTTTTCGCAACCGTCCCTGAACCGCGTCATCGACAGCCTCGAGCGTGCGGCCGCCGCCGATGAGTTCGCGGCAAAGACGCTGGCGACGATCCGCACCCGCTCGCCGACCAGCCTGCGCGTCGCCTGGCGGCAGATCAGCGCCGGACTGACGCTGTCCATGGAAGCCTGCATGAAGATGGAGTTCCGCATCCTCAACCGGATGCTCGCCGGCCATGATTTCTACGAAGGCATCCGCGCTGCCATCATCGACAAGGGCTCGAAGCCGCAATGGCGGCCGGCAAGCCTCGCAGCGGTCAGCGAAGCGGATGTCGACGCCTATTTCGCTCCGCTCGGCGAACGGGAACTCCTGATATGAGCGAGGTGACCTCAAGGCGCATCGTTCTGCAGCCCTCGGGGGTGGAGGTGATCTTCGCCTGGTTCCAGCGCGTCATATCGGGCTACTGCCTGCTGTTCGGCATTCTCTACTGGATCAAGCTGATCGGCTTTTATCCGGGCACACTGTGGCGTTTCGACCTGATGCCCGTGCACTGGCAGGTCGCGGCGGTGGTGCTCGCCGTGTTCTTTCCCTTTGCCGCTGCCGGCCTGTGGATGCTGGCGTCCTGGGGCCCGGTGATATGGTTCATTTGCGCGGTGACCGAGACGGTCATGTACGCCGGCTTTCCCGAGTTGTTCGGCCACCGCTTGCTGATTGTCGTCTCGCATGCGGCGGTGGCGGTGCTCTACGTCGTCTTTCGCGTCGTCATCTACCTGCAGAAGCGCCCGGTCCGCCACTAAGCCGTTGAACCCATTGGCGGCCCGGCTGTCGCCTCGAATGAGCCCTGCAATCGTTGCCGAAATCTTTAGGTTAATTATCCTTGCTCGGGTGACCGTTCGTTAAGCCTCTTCCGAAACCTCTTACCGGTAAGCTCTTGTTAGCCCTAGCGTTTAAGTCGAATTTTATGAGTATTCGATAGTGTCGCGATCAAGGTGAAAAACAAAAAATCACCAGGGCGACAAACGAGAGGCAAAGACAATGATCAATTCGCGTCCGGCGGCGAAGACCGCCAACGTATCCGACGATCGCCGTGAGGCTATCCGTTCCCTGTACATGGAATCGCTGCAGCTTGTTGAACGGCTGCACCGCCGCCTGCTTGATGTGATCAAAGACGAATTCGACCGCAACGGCCGTTCCGACATCAATGCCATCCAGGCACTGCTGCTGTTCAACATCGGCAATTCCGAACTGACCGCGGGCGAGCTGCGCTCGCGTGGCTACTATCTCGGCTCGAACGTCTCCTACAATCTGAAGAAGCTGGTCGATCTCGGCTTCATCAACCATCAGCGCTCGCGCATCGACCGCCGTTCGGTCCGTGTCTCGCTGACGCCGAAGGGCAATGAGGTGGCCGAGGTCGTCGCCGGCCTCTATGAGCGTCATGTCGGCTCGATCGAACAGGTCGGCGGCATCAACACCGATGAGTTCAAGCAGATGAACCGCGCTTTGCAGCGGCTCGACCGCTTCTGGAACGACACCATCGCCTACCGGATGTAAGGATGTAAGACATCCGCCGCATCGGATCCGGCCCGCGCCACAGAAGCGCGGCCGAAATATCGACCTTCAGTCAGGGCCGGTGCCGAGAGGCATCGGCCTTTCTTTGATTTGGCTGGTCATTGCACCGCGTGGTCGATCGCCGATCGATACCCAAAAAGCACGGTCCGTTCTTTTCGGAATGCTGGCCGGTCGGATTTGGCCGCAAGGCCACGTTGCCGCCATATTCCAATGGAACCGAGAATGGCAGTGATGCTGTGGTGAAGGCCATGCGTTCACCCGCAGCCCGTATCGCGCCTGTGCATTGTCACACCAAGCTGATACGGACCATGGTTGGCTAATTGTTAAGATTGCCAATTTTACAGTGCGGGCGAGATCGCCCGGTGATCAACGCAGCAAGTGATCGAACTGCTACCAATGTCTGGAACGTCCATGAAAACCAGCCGTCGTTTTTTCCTGTCCGGAGCCTCCGCGCTCGCAGCCGCGGTGGTCGCCGGCGGCGCCAATGCGCAGGATGTGATCGGTGATATCCTGAAATCCTCGGCGCGCGGCAATTGGGACGACCAGTTCGACGCCCGCGCCAGCGAGGGTGGCAAGGTGGCTTCGACGCTGCCGATCTTCAGCCCGCAGACCGTTGCCTTCACGGAACAGGCGGTCGGGCAATACCAGAACATTGTCGGGCAGGGTGGCTGGGTCGAGGTTCCCGCGACCAAGAAGCTGCAGCTTGGCGTCGATGATCCCGATGTGGTGCCGTTGCGCAAGCGGCTGATGGTTTCCGGCGACCTGTCGCAGAGCGCCGGCATTTCGACGGCTTTCGATTCCTATGTCGACTCGGCAGTCAAGCGCTTCCAACTGCGTCACGGCCTGCCGGCTGATGGCTCGATGGGCAAATACACCTATGCGGCGATGAACGTTTCGGCGCAGATCCGGCTTGGCCAGTTGCAGACCAATCTGCAGCGGCTGCGCGAGAAGGCCGGCACGCTGGGCAGCCGCTACGTGCTGGTCGACATTCCGGCAGCCCAGGTCGAAGCGGTCGAGAACGACCGCGTCGTGCTTCGCCACACCGCGATCGTCGGCAAGATCGATCGCCAGACGCCGATCGTCAATTCCAAGATCACCGAGATCATCGTCAATCCATACTGGAACGCGCCGGTCTCGATCGTGCGCAAGGACATCATTCCGCTGATGCGGAAAAATCCCGATTATCTCAAGAACAGCCACATCCGCCTGTTCGCGCCCGATGGCAGCGAAGTCGATCCGATGAATGTCGACTGGTCGACCGACGACGCCGCCAAGTACCGGTTCCGTCAGGATCCCGGCTCGGAAAACGCCATGGCTTCGGTGAAGATCAATTTCCCGAGCCCTGATGGCGTCTACATGCACGACACGCCGCAGCAGAGCCTGTTCGGCAAGATGTTGCGTTTCGATTCCTCGGGCTGCGTGCGCGTGCAGAATGTGCGCG
>NZ_RZQT01000195.1:0-8677 GCF_003998485.1 Mesorhizobium sp. M7A.F.Ca.CA.001.04.2.1 | reverse complement strand
TTGGTGAAGGCGTGCAGCGTCTGGCGATTCTTCGAGAGCCGGCAGATCTCGAGGTGGAAGGCGAGGTCGTTTTCGACCAGCGCGATCTCGTCATTGGCATTGGCGGCCGCGACCATGGCATCAACGAAACCGGCAATGCGGTCGATGTCGGCGTCCGTCATCTGCGGCAGCGCCTGTTCCATCGCAAAACGTTCGACGACGATGCGGAAGGAGAAGATCTCATCGATATCGCTGTGCAGGAAGGTTCGAACGAAGGTGCCCTTGCGGGGAACCGCGACGAGCAGGCCGCGCTCCTCCAACCGGCGGATCGCCTCGCGGATGGGATTGCGGCTGATCCCCAGCTGGCGGGCCAGTTCCGCTTCGTTGATGCGCTGGCCGGGCTGGAGCCGGCCGAAGATCAGTTCACGCACGAGTAACGTCGAAACCTGGTCGGACAGCATCCGGTGGTCGATGATGCCGATCGGTTCATCCGTATTGAAGAGATTGTTAGCCATTGATGAGCCCCTTATCGCGCTGTAGCCGCTGCGGCAGGCCTATTTCTCGACCTGCCATGATCCCGTCTTTGCGGAAGACCAGTATCAACAGCATAAAGCCCGCGATGATAAGTTCCTGCGTGCCCGCCGGCAGCGACCACTGTTGGCCGCCGATCGAAATTCCGCCTTCGAGGCGACGGAAGATATCGACCATCGCCGTGATGACGACGACGCCGACCACCGCGCCGGCAAGGCTGCCCATGCCGCCGACGATGAGCATGGCGAGCGCGAGAAAGGTGAAGCTGAGGAAGAAGTTGTTGATCGACACGGTGCCGAGGTAGTGCGCCTGCAACACGCCGCCGAGGCCGACCAGGAAACCCGAGAGCGTGAAGGCAATGAGCCGCGACCAGTAGAGCGAGATGCCCGACGCGGCGGCCGCGACCTCGTCTTCGCGCGTCGCCCGGATCGCAAGGCCGAAGGCGGAAATCTGGTAGAGATAGGCGACGACGATCGCGAGAACGGCGCAGATAAGCGCTAGCCAGGCCGTCACATAGGTCGGCAGGCCGACGATCGACGCAGAGCCCATCGTGACGCTGTCCCAGTTGGAATAGACCACGTTCAGGATGAAGAGCACCGCAAGCGTGGAGATCGACGCCGCAAGGCCCGTGAGCCGCATGATGACGAGGCCGGTGAGGAAAGCGGCGGCGCCGGCGAGCAGCACCGAGACGATGGCGGACGGCAGCAGCGGAATGCTCTGGTCGCGCAGGAAATGCGGCAGGCCGGACATGGTGATCGGCTTCAGCATCTCGCAGCAGGTCTGCCAGGCCGAGGCATAGGCTGCGATCGCCATGAACGTGGCATGGCCGAAGGAAATGATGCCGGAATTGCCGACGAAGACGTAAAGCCCGACGACGATGACAATGCTGATCAGCATCTCGATGACGGTGCGCTGCAGGGACAGACCGCCGAAGTGGCCGGTGACCACGACGATGAGCGCAAGCGGCACGACGAGCGCCAGCACCGGAAACCAGAAGCGGCCGATCGCGGCAAGAGATGGCATCTTCATTATACACGTTCCTTCGCGGCGCTGGTGACGATGAGGCCTTGCGGGCGGACGAGAAGGATCAGGATGACCAGCGCGAACACACCGGCATCGCGGAAGGGGCGTAGATCGGTCGGCAGGTAGGTTTGCAGGAGCACGCTGGCGACACCCACGAGGAACCCGCCGAGTGCGGCCCCAGGCAGCGAGCCCATGCCGCCGATGACGGTGGCGAAGAAGCCATAGACGACGGGCATCAGGCCCATGCGCAGGTCGAGCGTGCCGGTCTGGATCGTGAGCAGCAGGGAGACCACGCCGCTGAGCAGGCCCGAAATAGCAAAGGCGAGTGCGATCACCCGGTTCGCCGGCATGCCGAGCAGACGGGCCATCTGGAAGTTTTCCGCCGCCGCCCGCATCTGGATGCCGAGCGGTGTCTTCTTGAGAAAGAGAACCAGCGCGACGAGCAGGCCGGCCGTGACGCCCATGGTCAGGAGCTGCACGCCCGGAACGCGCACGCCGCCGATTTCCACCGCATTTGCGAGACTCTGCCCGATGCCAACCGATTTGGGCCGGCCGGTATGGATGAGCATGACGAGGTTCTGCAGGAAATAGCTGACGGCGAAGGAGGAGATGAGCAGCGTCGACGGGTTGGAATTGCGCAACGGCCGGAAGGCGACACGCTCCGTCAGCAGCGCCAGCACGACAACCACAAAAAGCACGCCGCCAATCATGAGGGCAGCGGGCAGCGCGCCGAGCAGCAGCGGCGGCGTGACGCTCGCTGTCGGTACGACCAGCGCATAGGCGCCGATCGTAATATAGTCGGCCTGCGCGAAATTGACGAGCCGCATGACGCCGAAGACGAGGCCGATCGCCAGCGCGACAAGGGCATAGAGGCTGCCCAGCGCAATGGCGTCGACGAGAACTTGAACGATGTTGGCCATGGCGTCCGGTCCTAGATCGCGAGGGTGCTGTCGGCCGCTTTTTCGCCCAGATAGGCACGGCGAACGGCGGGATTCATCCGGATGTCCTGAGGCGAGCCCTCGGCGAGGCTCTGCCCGCCGTCAAGCACATGGATGCGCTGGCACACCCCCATGATCACCTTCATGTTGTGTTCGATCAGCAGCACGCCGCAGCCGAAGCGGCCCGGCAGTTCGGCGATGACCTCCATCAGCGCCTCGCACTCCGCGTCATTCATCCCGGAGGCCGGCTCGTCGAGCAGCGCGAAGGACGGCTGCAAGGCGAGTGCCCGGGCAATGCCGACGCGCCGCTCGTCGCCATAGGAAAGGCTGTTGCAACGGTGGTCGGCCTTCATGGCGAGGCCCATCCAGTCGAGGATGTCGAGCGCCCGCTCGCGGGCCTCCCGACGAGACAGCCCACTTCCGATCGCCGCAACGGAGAGGTTCTGCTCCACCGTCATCGTGCGGAATAGCCGCGCCGCCTGAAAGCTGCGGCCAATGCCGGCTTGGGCGATCTTCCGGGCGGTCAGCCGCGAGACGTCGATGCCGTCAAGGCGGATGCTGCCGCTCGTCGGCCGCTGGAATCCGCTCAGCACATTGACCATGGTCGTCTTGCCGGCGCCGTTCGGGCCGATGAGGCCGAGGACTTCGCCGCGCCTGAGTTCGAGGTCGACCCCGCTGAGCGCCCGGATGCCGCCAAAGGCGACGGCAACACCGCGCGCCTCCAGCCGTTCTCTCGATCCCGATCTTTTCGATGGACGTGACATACCGGGCGAGACCTATCCGTAAGCTCGACTATGAATTTGCCAGGAGATTTGGTTCCGCCAGCCGCACCACCATGCGGCCGGCGGATCGCAGCCGGTTACTGACCGACGCGGAACAGGAGCTTCATGTCCGGCTTGAACGAGTTCCGGTAGACCTCGACGGCATGGAAGGAGCCGTTCTCGACCTTCATGATCAGCCAGGGGCGGTCGACCTGGATATGCAGCTGATCGCTAAACGAGGTCGGGCCGGCCGTGAACGGCTGGTCCTTGAAGGCGTTCATGACGCCGACCACCGCTTCGGATTCAGTCGTCTTCGCCTGCTCAACCGCATACGCCCACTGCTCGATGAGGCTGTAGCCCAGAACCGAGTAGGAGGAGACCGGCGGCTCGCCGTAACGCGCCTTGTGGCTTTCAAGGAATTTGTTCATCTCCGGCCGCGGATCATCGCCGTAAAGCGACATGAAGGCGGGCAGGTAGAAATCCTTCAGGCCCGGTACGGCGTTGAGCCAATAATTGTCGACCATCGCCGTGTTGGCGAGGATCGGCTGGTCGATGCCGGCGGCGCGCAGCTGGCGCACGGCAGAGGCGCCACCCGGCGTGAACGAGCAGACGAAGACCGCGTCCGGCTGCCTTGCAAGCCCCTTGAGGCGGGTGATCTGCGAGGCGATCGACGGGTCGTCGTTCTTGAAGGTGTCATTGCCGAGGATCGTTTCCTCGCCGCCACCCGCGGCCCAGGCCGCGCGGAATCCGGCGCAGGCCGATTTGTTGTATTCGATCGTAAGGTCTTCAAGCACGTAGACCGACTTCAGATTCATCTTCTTCTGCGCATATTCGGCAATCGCGATGCCTTCCGACTGCGCCGCGCTGTTGGCGGTGAAGGTGAGCGGGCCGACGCCCTGCACGCCCATTTTCGGATCGGCGGCGCACAGGCTGAAGGCGATCTTGCCCGCCTGCTTGGCGGCAAGCGCCGACGGGGCGCCAAAATCGTAGTCACAGGAGACGACCAGCATGTCGACGCCGCCATCGACGAGCTGCGCCCCGACGGTTGCAGCGCGGGCCTGGTCCGTCTTGGTGTCCATGACGGAATACTCGATCTGGCGTCCCAGCAGGCCGCCAGCCTTGTTGATCTCCTCGATCTTCATGACCGCCGCCTTGAAGGGCGCGCTGTCGTAGTTCGAAAGCCAGCCGGATTCCGCGATGGCGAAACCGATCTTGATCGGCTCTTCGGCACGCACGCCGGTCATAGGCAACAGAAGGGCGATTGCGGCCGAAGCGGCCACAGCAACAGATTTCATCGTCGTTCCCCTTGGCGGTGAGCAAGGCACCGCTTCAATTATTTTGCATATAGTCCTCTGTGGACAGAAGACAGAATGCGGGTTAGATTTTTTTTGTCAACGGCAAAAATGCGGCGGGCCGTTCCGAGTTCGATCGGCGCCCACAGACCGTCAAAGGGGAACGACATGCTTGAAATACGCGGCCTAACCGCCGGCTATGGCCGGCTTGCTGCCCTGAAATCGATCGATCTGGAGGTCAGAAAAGGCGAGATCATTTTCGTCGTCGGCCCCAATGGCGCCGGCAAATCCACGCTTCTGAAGTCAATTTCCGGGCTCATGGCGCCGACCGGAGGCACGCTTGCCTTCAACAGCGAGTCGATCGCCGGCCAGGCGCCGGAAAAGCTGTGCAGGAAAGGCTTGGCACTTGTGCCGGAAGGCCGCAGCATCTTCCGGACACTGACGGTGCGGGAAAACCTGCTGCTTGGCGGCATGATCCGCAAGGACAAGGCCGAAGCCGCCGCCGATCTGGACCGGGTCCTGGAAATCTTTCCGATCCTCAGGACCCGCTACCGCGGCGTTGCCGGCCACCTTTCCGGCGGCGAGCAGCAGCAGCTTGCCATCGCCCGCGCCATCCTGCAGCGACCGTCCCTGATGATGATCGATGAACCGTCGCTTGGCCTTGCGCCGCTGGTGATCGACCAGGTCTACGAAAGCCTCCGCCAGCTTAACGCCAGCGGGCTGACCCTGCTCGTCGTCGAACAGTCCACCGCCCGCATTCTCGACCTCGCTTCCCGCGTCTACGTGCTGCGCAACGGCCATGTCGCGCTGGAGGGTTCGGCAAGCGAGCTCGCCGACGGGCATGCGCTGGAAGAGGCCTATTTCGGCTATGGCGATCGTCAGACCGCGCACGCATAATCGGGCAGGCAAAGGCTACAACCATGATTTTCGACTATTGCGTCATCGGCGGCGGCATCGTCGGCCTGGCGACGGCCATGCGGCTGCTGGAAACATATCCCGGCTGCAGCCTGATCCTGTTGGAAAAAGAGGAGGCTCTCGGCAAGCACCAGACCGGCCACAACAGTGGTGTCATCCATGCCGGCATCTACTATCCGCCAGGCAGCCTGAAGGCCGAGCTCTGCCGCAAAGGCGCGGACGCCACCAAGGCCTTCTGCCAGGAGAACGGCATCCGCTTCGATGTCTGCGGCAAACTGGTCGTCGCCACCTCCGCACTCGAAGTGCAGCGCATGGAGGCACTCCACGAACGCTCGAAGCAGAACACGATCGAAGTCCAGCGCGTCAGCGAGGGTGAATTGAAGGAGCGGGAACCGAACATCCGCGGTCTCGGCGCGCTTTTCGTGGCCTCGACCGGCATCGTCAGCTATGCCGATGTCTGCCAGGCCATGGGGCGGCGTATCAAGGCACTCGGCGGCGAGATCCGCCTGTCGACGCGCGTCACCGGCATTCGCGAAGTCATCGATTCCGTCGATATCGCGTCGGCCGGCGAAAACTGGCAGGCGAAAAAACTGGTGGTCTGCGGCGGTCTCCAATCGGACCGGCTGGCCGTGCTCGCCGGGCTTTCGATCGAGCATCGCATCGTTCCCTTCCGCGGCGAATACTATCGCCTTCCCGCATCGAAGAACGACATTGTCCGCCATCTGATCTATCCCGTCCCGGATCCAGCCCTGCCCTTCCTTGGCGTGCACCTGACGCGGATGATCGACGGCAGCGTCACGGTCGGGCCGAATGCCGTTATCGGTTTTGCCCGCGAAGGCTATCCACGGCTTTCGTTCAACGTTTCGGACATGGCCGACTACGCGCTGTTTCCCGGCTTCTGGAAAACCGTGTTCGCCAACCGCGGATCTGCGGTAACGGAACTCCGCAACTCGCTCTGGAAGCCAGGCTATCTGGAGGAGTGCCGGAAATACTGTCCGAGCCTCAAGCTCGCCGACCTGCTCCCGCACGAAGCAGGCATCCGCGCGCAAGCCGTGCGCAAGGACGGTGCCCTCATCCATGATTTCCTGTTCGCACAAACGGACCGCATGCTGCACGTCTGCAACGCGCCTTCCCCCGCCGCCACCTCGGCGATCCCGATTGCAGCGATGATTCGAGATCGCCTCATGCAGGGCTGCTGAAACGAGGCGGTACGCACTGGAGTCGCAACGCCCGCTGAACGCTGGAGTATCCGTCTTGGCCAAGTGGACGCCGGCATTTTTGGCTGCGCAAAGATCTCAAGCAAAACGACGGCCGACATCGTCGGCAGGGTTCGCTCCCAGCTTGCCGCAAATTTTGTTGACCGTCATAGGGGGCATAGCTGGACGACCTCCCTATGGTACCAGAATGGTACACGTCGATAGGATGCACTGACCCCAAGCCAGCTAAGCTATAATCTTTAAGTCTTTGAAATTGGTCAACTATTTTGTGGTAGCGCAGGCTGGGACCGCTACGCGATCCAAGCTATTGTTTTTTTCGACGCCAAATTGATTTATATCATGGACGCTGTTTTGTCGCGAAATAGGAGGTAGGTGAACCCGACCGGCTGTCCTCGCCGCGCTCACTCCAGGCCCGTCGTGACCTCGACGACGAAAGGTGGAGGGTCTCTCATCGAAGTACCCTGGTTCGCAACTCAACATTCTATCTAACTGGGGCATTCTATCTAACTGGGGCGCAACTTTCACCAACCACCAGCGCGGGCTGGAAGACGACATTGCGCGCCGGCAAGGTGACCTTATCTTCGATGCGATCGACTAGCATGCGCAGCGCTTCGTTTGTCATGTCGGCAACGGGATGCTCTGTACGGGTAAGCCGCGGCTTCAACCCGCCTGCTCCAGCGACTGTGTCGGTCGATGCGATCGAGATGTCCTCGGGACAGCGCAGGCCAAGATCGGCGACAGCTCGCATGACTCCAATTGCCATGACGCCATTGGCGACGTAAAGCGCCGTGGGCCGGGCCAACTGTCCAAGCAGGTCTCGCGCGACTGAATAGGCTGTGTCTTCACGGAACTCGCCGGAACGGACATGCCCGGTTTTCGGAGCGAGGCCGCGTGCGGCCATTGCCTCAAGCATGCCTTGCAGCCTGCCGCTGCCAGTCGTTAATTGCGTTGGCCCCGTTATGGATCCGATTTCGCGGTGGCCAAGGTCCAGGAGGTAGTTGGTTGCCTGCTTGCCGGCCGACACATTGTCGATCGTGACGGTATCAACACCGGCATCTCCGATCGAACGGCCAAGCAGGACCACCGGCACGCCGCCCTCGAAATCCCTTCGTTGGTATTGGCTTTCGGGACCTACCGGAACGAGGACCGACCCATCGCATCCTAGTGTTCGAATGCGCGAAAGAATGCGTTTTTCAATATCAGGCTTCTCATCGCTGTTGAACAGGACGAGAGAGTAGCCCCAGGCGGCGACCGCCGCCTCGGCTGCCGTGACGATGCGGGCGTAAAACGGGTTTGCCAGATCCGCCACGGCAAGCGCGATCAGCTGACTGCGCCCGCTGCGTAGATTCCGCGCGACCAACGAGGGCGCGTAGCGAAGGTCGCGAACCGCGGCAAGCACACGACCCCGCAATTCCGGACTCACATAGGCAGTGTCGTTGACGACCGCGGACACCGTCGCCGTCGACACACCGGCAGCTCTTGCGACGTCTTTTATGGTGGCCATCTGCTCTCTTAGCTAATCGTTTAGCTGTATCTTGGCGCCAATCTCTCGCCTATTTTGTGCTTCTTTGCACGAATTTTCTTGCGAAGCCGTCTAAGATGGGAAAATCTACCGAAACGGTTAGGCGGTTATCAGCTTTGAATCTGAAGATGCGCGTCCAACCTCACAAGGGAGAGAGAACAATGAAAAACCTGACATTCGGCGTTTTCGCCGTGGCCTTGGCATTGTCCTGCGCGCACGCCAGCGCGGCCGACAAGCCGCTGCTCGGCATCGTGTCGATCAGCGCCACGGAAGCCAACAATGTCCGCTATATCCAGGGCGCGACCAAAGCAGCCGACGAACTCGGTTGGAAAGTTACCGTGGTCGACGCGGCGGGCAATGCAGACCAAGCCAACGCCGCCATCCAGAACTTTGCGCAGCTGGGCGCGCATGCCATCGTTGACATGGTGTTCCCGTTCTCTTCGATCGGCGCCGGGCTAGCCGCGGCTGGTTCCGCGAGCATTCCCGTAGTCACTTGGGG
>NZ_RZQT01000194.1:0-8704 GCF_003998485.1 Mesorhizobium sp. M7A.F.Ca.CA.001.04.2.1 | reverse complement strand
GTGTTAGCCGTCAGTCATTCTATCTCACGCGCTGACGACCTCTGGCGCCTTCCAAGTCATCACTTGTGACATCAGCCGTTGAATCGAAGCCGGTCCAACCGCCTGCTTCGTATTCGTTTCGCCGGAACCACCGATAGCTTCGCCCGTTGCTAAGCTGCCCCGTGACACACGGAATCATCGATCACTGCTTGATGTATGGCTAGCGACGGTGACTCACCAGAGACATGAACTCAGAAAAGAACCAACGAAGCTGGACCGCGTTTAACGTGTTGACTGGGCAGCCAGCAGACCCGTGGGCGCTACGGCTAAGCTATGCCCGGACTCTTGTTCGCCTTTTGAACGCTGTCGAGTTGAAGCGAAAGGTCACATGCGGCGAAAGATTGAATAAAGAAGCCGGGGTACCGCTTCAGCGGTGCCGACGGGAACCGTCATTATCCAAAGCAGTCCCAGTGCAGCCGCCCATGGCGCGCTCCAGTAGACCGCGAAAAGCCACATCGACGGAAGAAAGATCGGCAGCCATTCGATCGAGTTTGAATTAGCGCGGATTGTCCGCTCAAGCAGCGGATCCCCAGTCATGGTCGGGGCGAGAACGCCCGTCCTCTTGTGGGTTCTGGCGACTGTCAGCGCTATGCCAAAAATCATTAGGCTGCAAAGCAGCGTCACAATAGCCACCGAGAAATACCGTTCCATGCCTGCCTCCTCTCGTCGCGGAACAGGCAGGCAAGCAAAGGTTGTCGCCAGTGGCAAGCTGCATGTGCGTCATCCTGACAACCAATCGCCAGGATTTTGCGGCCGGCTTGAGCCGCGAGCTCTTGTCTCCCCTATGGCGACAGGGTCTTTGCCGAAGGACGCTTAGAGCCGCTTATGCTAAGCTGCTTTCACTGCTATATCTGAAATGCAGGCAGGACGTCCGCAACCCCGGAAAGCCAAGGGATGGATTGGGATCGAGAACGCGACGATCGCGATCACCGTCGAAGGCATTGATCGCGCCGATTCCAATGTGCGCCCTGTCGGACTTCCGGCTTTTAGACCATGCGACAGCTCCCTGACTCGAGAGGCGAACCCACTACGGCCGCACTAGACGCGGAAAGGGAGAATGCTGGTTCAGTGGGGGCCTTTGGGCCCAACGGACCGCACCGGCCACTACGGAAGAGATTTGGACAGCCCGCGGTGCTCAAGCCATAGTTCGATGTGTTCATGGCGCGAGGGGGCGCCTGCTATCTTGACAAGTACGCGGTCACAGTGTGGACCTCCTGAATGGCGAGGACCCGAAACATGGATGGCCAGGCAATTCGCTCGTGTAGCAACGCGTCCGGGGCAACCGAGCCACAGTTGTTCTTAAGCATTTTAATAAAATATCAGCATTGTCCTATATCCGCAGGACACTATACCGCCGGATCATACCGGCTATTGTGCAACTCGGTGGCGCCTTAGCGCGTACTAATATGAGCGGCAGGCGAAGCTTGCTGCACATCGTAAGGCAACCACAGGAGAGTGTCATGGCTAGTATCTTCGCGAGAACTGCCAAAACATTGGCGAGTGGCGTGATCATTTCAGTTTTGTGCATGCCGGCAAATGCCGCCGGAATTGGCGCCGGTGCGGGCGCATCCGTTGGGGGTAGCGGCGGCATCAATGCCGGTGCTGGTGCCTCTATCGGCGGCTCGGGCGGCGTGGACGCCGGAGCGGGTGCGTCTATCGGGGGTTCGAGCGGCGGCAATGCTGGCGCAGGCGCCTCAGTCGGTGGCTCCAGCGGCGTCAATGCCGGTCTGGGCGCCTCCGTCGGCGGCTCTAGTGGCATCAATGCTGGGGCAGGTGCGACGGTTGGTGGCACTAACGGCGTGACGGCAGGTGTTGGCGCAACTTTGGGCGGCACGAGCGGCATTGGTGTTGGTGCTGGACTGGGCGTTGGCAATGGTGTCAATGCCGGTGTTGGCGTTGAAACAAGCCCCTCCAACCCTTCCAATCCGAGCAATCCTTCTAATCCCAGCAATCGTAGACTGGTCAACGTCGTAGCTGACCTGTCGGATACGCAACTCGCACGGATGAAGAAACGTTGTGTGGACGTGCTCGGCAGTCAGGGGACCTACGATCGCGACTTACGCCAGCTTTGCCTGCTGATCTCCCGCCGCTAAAAAGAACAGCCGGGACGGAAGTGCGAACCAGCCGCAAGGCGGTGTGACACTCTCCTGCCTTTGGCCAGTCAGAAAGCCCGTTTCCGCAAGTGACGGGCTTTTTGCCGCCATTAGTTTAAATTGACGCTGCATCATTTCTTCCAATTATTTGGCGCCATGTGAAGAAAACGCGAACGACGTGCTAATATCGAGTGTGCTCCAAATTATTTGATTTGCCGTGAGCGCTGGAGAAATACCATTCCAATGGCGTCAAAAACATTGGAAAGTGACCGACATATCATTGGCGCTAATGTGGAGATTTAAACTAAACTTTAAGACGAAAACCCGACTTCGATTTCTGTCGGGATATCTTACCATGTGAATTGAAGATTAGTATATTTCCAGGAATGTATAATACCTGTGATGATTGGATCGTCATTTCCGGCAATACTTCCTAACTGAATTGCGGATACCATTAGCAACAGCAAATATCCCTTTACGCGTTGAGCTCAGCGGTCTCTGAGATGTTAGTTGAATCTTAACGCAATTTGTGCCAAATGCATTTTGGGTCGGGAGCTTTCGACGGTTATCGCCATTGGCGAGCAGCCGAAAGATAAGGAGCACACTGAATGCGTGCCTGCCTCGCGGCCTTTTTGGCTCTCATTTCCGCGGCATCCCTGACCGACCCAGCCCTTGCGGCGGTCGCGACAGGCAACATGACGGTTCGCATTACCATTACCGCCGAATGCAAGGTTCAGACCGCCAGCGATCTGGATTTCGGCTCAAAAGGCGTAATCGACGCCAATGCCGATCAAACCAGTACCATCGGCGTGCAGTGCACTTCCGGTCAGACCTACAATGTGGGTCTGAGCGCAGGCGCGGGTGCTGGTGCGACCGTAGCAGTTCGCAAAATGACCGGCCCTGGTGCCGCTACGGTTAACTACATGCTGTACAGGGACACTGGGCGCACCCAGCCGTGGGGGATCACAGTCGGCACCGATACGGTTGCAGGAACCGGAAACGGCAACGTGCAAAACCTGACTGTCTATGGGCGAGTCCCGCCGCAAACAACGCCGGCCGCAGGCGTCTACACGGATACCGTCGCGATCACCGTGACATATTGAACTTCCCAAACGGAGGATACGACATGCGACCCATGCAGTCATGCATAGGGGCGGCAGCGCTCCTTTTGCTGTGCGTCAGCCTTTCGGCAGCCGCTTCCCTTAGAGTGGCCCCAACCAGCCTGGAGTTGATTGCGCCCGACAGCGCGGCAGTTTTGAATCTGCACAATGATGCCAAGCGGCCGATAAACGTGCAGATACGCGTATTCCGTTGGCGCCAGGCTGACGGCGTAGAGCAGTTGGAGCCGACCACCGACGTGGTTGCCAGCCCGCCATCGACCCAGGTCGGGCCGAATGCCGACTATTCCGTTCGCGTGCTCCGCGTCAGCAAGGCGCGAGTGAAGACCGAGGAAAGCTATCGCCTGCTTGTAGACGAGCTGCCCGACCCATCGCGCAGGAAGGCTGGGACCGTGACGCTGGTGCTGCGCTATTCCGTGCCGGTCTTTTTTCGCAATCCCGACTCCAAGGCACCTGACGTGTCCTTCAGCATGTCGCGGAAGGGCCGCAGCCTTGTTCTGACGGCGCGTAACAATGGTGAAAGCCGGCTGAGGTTATCCAACATCGATCTGACGCAAGGCGGCAAGAAGGTCGCCAGTCGCAGCGGACTTGTCGGCTACATTCTTGGCGGAGCCACCATGCAATGGCCGATCGGCAGCAGCAAATCGCTGGCCGCAAGCTCTGTGGTGCTGAAGGCACAGAGCGATTTTGGACCATTTGATGCTCCGGTTGCGATCAAAGGGCGGTAGAATCGCGGTCGTCGCTGCAGGCACCTTTCTAACTTTCCTGCCGGCGAACGCGCAGGCTCCGCAGACTCAAATTGCGGAACCCGCCCCGGACCAAACAGGACGTCGCGACCTTTATCTCGAGGTGTTCATCAATGACGTTTCGACGGAGCTGATAGGGACCTTCACGCAGTTCCCCGACGGGCGCCTGGCGGCGACGCCGGACGAATTGAAGCAGGTCGGCCTGAAGCCCGTAGATAGCGCAAACGCGGACGGGCTGGTCAGGCTGGACCAACTGCCCGATGTTGCCTTTCGTATTGATGAGCCGACGCAGCGCCTCTTTGTCACGACCACGAACGAGGGGCGCGCCGCCCGCGTCGTCGATGTTCAGGCCGCTGAGAAGGGAGATCGTATTCAGGCGCAGTCGGGTTATGGCGGCGTATTCAACTACTCTCTCTTCGCAAGTTCCAACTCCCTGGTTGAGAACAGGGTTGACCTGTTTCAGGGAATTTCAGGAGCCTTTGATGCGCGCGTGTTCAGCCCCTACGGCACGCTCAACCAATCCTTCATTGCCGGCTATTCCGATGGCGAGTTCGGTGGCTTCACACGGCTTAATACGACGTGGAGCTATTCAGACCCTGAACGGATGATGACCTACAGGGCGGGGGACTTCATTTCCGGCGGGCTGGCCTGGACGCGGCCGGTCTATCTCGGTGGCATCCAAGCACAGCGCAACTTCGCGCTCCGGTCGGACCTGGTCACGCTGCCGCTGCCGTCCTTCGGCGGAACCGCTGCGGTTCCTTCCACCCTCGAAGTCTATGCCCAGAACGTCCGCACCTATACCGGAGAGATTCCCGCCGGGCCTTTTCAGGTCACCAATTTGCCAGTCTTTGCCGGAGCCGGTGAAGCGCAGGTCGTGTTGAGGGATAGCCTCGGTCGCGAGACCACAACGAGGCTCCCCTTCTATACCTCCAGCGACATGCTGGGACAGGGCTTGCTCGATTTCTCGGCGGAGATCGGGTTTCCACGGCGTAACTTCGGCACCGAGTCCAACGATTACGCCAACGGGGTGTTTGGGGTCGCCACCGCACGCTACGGTCTCACCAATTGGCTGACGCTTGAGGGCCATGCCGAGGGCGGCGAAGGATTGATCAACGGTGGTGTAGGCGCCGCCTTTCCGCTTGGACCATATGGCGCAGTCTCAGTCGCCGTCGCCGGCAGCCATCAGGACGGTCGCACGGGTTCGCTTGTCAACGCGTCTCTGGAAATGAGCTACGAAGGGTGGTCGATCTACGGTCGCATCCAACGCGCCTTCGGCGACTATGATGACATCGCCGCGGTGACGGCAGAGCCGACGTTGTCAGAGCCCGGTGACGTGCCGATCTTCAGCACGGGCGTGCCTCGCGCAATAGACCAGCTCACGCTCAGCATCCCGGCGCCGATAGATTTTTCCAGCCTCAATCTCTCCTATACGCATCTTGAAAGTGACGAAGGCCAGAAGAGCCAGATCGTTGGCCTTTCCTACAGCCAAGAGATATTCAAGCGAAGCAGCCTCTATGCCACTGCCTTTACCGACCTTGAGGATAGCGGCGGCTTTGGAGTCTTCGCCGGCCTGTCGGTTCCGTTCGGTGACGATATCACCGCTTCCACGGGAATAGAGCAGGGACCGGACGGCCTGAATGTCGTCGCCGACATCGCCAAGTCGCAGCGGTTGGAAGACGGCAGCATTGGCTGGCGAGCACGAACCTCGGAAGGCGACACGCCCAACCGGTCGGCCGCAGCAAGCTATCGCGCGCGCTTCGCCCGCTTCGAGGCTGGCGTCCAACAATACGGGAAGGACGTGCGGGCAACTGCGCAAATGGATGGCGCGATTGCCGTGGCAGGCGGCGGGGTCTTTGCCACAAATCGCATAGACGATGCTTTCGCCGTGGTCGAAGTCGGCGCTCCTGATGTCGACGTCCAGTTCCAGAACAGGCCGGTGGGAAAGACCAATCGGCAAGGGCGCATCCTGGTCCCCGGGCTTAACTCCTACGAACCGAACACGGTCTCCATCGATCCAAAGAATCTGCCAGTGAATGCGGACGTTCCGGCAACCAAGGAAGTCGTGATGCCAGCCGATCGCAGCGGGGTCGTGGTGACGTTCGGCGTTTCGGAAGCGCCCGAAGCAGCGGTCGTCACTCTGGTCGACAGCACAGGGACCCCTTTGGAAGCCGGCCTGAAGGGGCGCATGGAGGCTGGCTCCGAAGAGTTTGTCATCGGCTACGATGGTGAGGCGTACATTCGAGGCTTAAGCGCACAGAACACGGTCGTGATCGATCGTCTGGATGGCACCTCCTGCAAGGCCGATTTTTTCTACACGCCCGCACCCGGTCAGCAAGTCGCAATCAAGGACGTGGCATGCAGGTAAACATGGGAGAACGAATGCTCCGTCTTGTCATCTTCATGGCCTTTGCCATGTTTCCGTTGTCCGCTTTGGCGCAAAGCTGCAGCTTCAGCGTCTCGAACATGAATTTCGGGTTGGTTGACACCCTCTCGGGCAGTCAGACCAACACGACCGCGACCATCAACATGAATTGCAGCGGCATTGTCGGTCAGCGCATCCTGATCTGTGCGCATCTTGCGGCCGGCACAGGCGGCGCGTCGTCGGCGACGGCCCGCCAGATGTTTAGCGGAGCCAACGCACTCAACTATCAGCTCTATTCCGACTCGGCACGCAGCGTGGTTTGGGGTTCTTATGCCTGGGCCTACGCTTCCCGCCCTCCGGCACTGGCATTGACCCCAAATGTATTGGGCTCAGCCACTGGAACGGCGACTATCTATGGCGCCGTGGCCGGAGGGCAGGGAACCGTTCCACCTGGAACCTACCTTTCGACATTCTCCGGTGCGCAGGTCGAATTTCGCTATCGCTATACCTCCGGCAGCAGTTGCAGTACCGCCTCCGGTACGGTGGCGGCTGATCCGACTTTCACCATCAATGCGACGGTCGCCGCCAACTGCCTTGTATCGACGCAGAACATCGATTTTGGATCAAAGGGGGTACTTGACGGCAATGTTGATGCCACCGGCCAGGTGTCAGTCACCTGCACACCAGCAGCGGCCTACACGGTCTCGCTGAATGGCGGCACGACAGGATCGCCGCCGACAACTCGCAAGATGTCGAAAGGCGTGGAAACAGTGACCTATGGCCTCTACAAGAATGCTGATCGAACTCAGCCTTGGGGCGACGCTTCCGTGCCCGGCAGCACAGTGCCGGGAACTGGAACTGGGGTCCCGCAAGTCTTCACGGTTTATGGTCGCGTCCCGCCGCAGGCCACTCCTTCCGCAGGCGTATACACCGACACGGTTGTCGTCACTGTGACCTATTGAGCGATGAAGGCCTTTCCGACAAGACCTTGGTCCGAATTGACATTTAGCTGACCCGCTCGAATGATCCGGCCAATGCAGGGGCAGGGATCATGCTGGTAACAAGCATCGCGAACGGCACCTTCGAGCCGGAGGAACTGTCTCTTCTCCAGGGGCTGTTCGATATGCTTTGTGAGCTGCGCGGCATTAACCGCGAAAGCCCCGAAGCTACGACGGCTGCCGAAAGCCTGATTGCACGTTACAAAGCCGGCCTTCGCGGCGATGAACTTTTTCTATCGGTCGCGCCGGAGTAGCTGCAGCTCCAACTCTCTTCAGGCAATCCATCGGGAACCATTAAGGTCACAAAGGGGTTGGGCTCGGTCTAACCGTGCGGGCCAACCATGCAAGAGCTTTCTCCCGAGCAACAGCAGGCTACATCGCGTCTCATTCGGTCGTGGATTACTTCAGAGACGCTGCGCCATCAAATCCGCCAACTGCTGGGAGGTCCAGCAGATTGGGATGTGACCGAGCAGCATCGGTCCATGCTTGACGAGCTGGATCGGAAGCTGAACGAATGACCCATGGCACAGCAGCGGTACGACTTAAGGCAGGAGCCAGGTAGAAGCTGGACGGTGTTCGACGTGTTCACCGGCCTGACGGCTGATGCGTGGGGCGCGCCGGCTGAAGGTCTGGACATGGGACATGCCGACGATCTGGTTGGCCTGCGAACGGCATTGACCTGAAGCGTAGGGTCGCCCGAGGTGACTTCTAACCGTTGCTTCAATCTTCCCGCCGACCGCATCGACAGATGGTGATTTGGCAGGCTCGCCTATCGTGCTCTCTACCCGCTGCAGGATCGTATCGAGGGGCTCCGCGACCAGGATCTCGGCGAGCGGTCGATAGACGAATCCCAGGGACTCGGCGCGAGCAGACAGCTGAAGGCCCTTGCGATCCTCGGATTTGACTTCGCCGCGTCGGGAGTAACCCGTCCTTTCAGCGTGCGCAGCCCAATGGTAACTCCTGGGCGTCTTGCTCCCAGCGCTACAGCTCGAACCGCAGTTGACGTTGATCCGGCGGCAACACATCGCCTAGCGACGAAGCGTGACGCCATTCGGATGAGTTTCATGCCGCCCGTTCGCCAGTCGCTTCAATTGCCAAAGGGGGTGCGGTTCTATGTCAAAAGGGTAGGTCGGCACGATCAGTTTACCAAGCAAGGGTGACGGTGACCGTGCCGACCGGCACTGGTCATAAGGAGGGACCCAAACAACCAGATCTACAAACTACGCGCAAAACGGTAATCCCGCAACTAAGCCCCATGGCCTAGGCTGCCCGTCAGGGCCATTGCGCGATAGCACCATAGGCACCAGAGTTGGGTATATATTAGCTTGTGCTTGCGGCGGCCCACCCC